>NZ_JAGQAY010000005.1:0-186482 GCF_024345355.1 Cyanobium sp. WKJ7-Wakatipu | reverse complement strand
CGGAAGGACTTGGGCTTGACCATGACCCATTCTCTCGTCCTGATTCATTGCTGACACTGGGATCTGGGCAGATTTCAGGGCGTCTGTGGAGAGGCCTTGCCCTGATCTATGTGCAACACGCTCCTAGTAACGGTTGCCCAGGGCCACGACACTGATGGCAGCCGCCAGGGTACCTGGGTGGTGCAGGTGCACGACATATCCGAGCGCAAGCATTTCGTCGGCCAGCTGGAATACTTCGCCGACCACGACCCGCTCACCTCGCTATACAACCAGCGCCGCTTCCGCATCGACGTCGACCGCCAACTGGCCTAAGACCGCCGCCATGGCGGCGGAGGCGCCGTGCTGATGCTCGACCTTGACAACTTCAAGAGCGTCAACGACGAGTACGGCCACGCCGCCGGCGATGCCCTGATTATCGCGGTGTCCGCCGCACTCACCGGCAACTCGCGCGAAACCGATCTGGTGGCCCGACTGGGGGGCGATGAATTCGCCGTGCTGCTACCGGAATCCAGCCTCAACGAGGCCGAAACCCACGCCGAAAAGCTACTCCAGGCCATAGGTGCTGTGGTTGTGGAGGGGGCAGGCCAAGGCATCACCGTGGCCGCCAGCTGCGGGGTGGCAAGTTTCCACAGCGACGATGGCCAGTGCGCCGACGACGTGTTGATAAACGCCGACCTGGCCCTGTACCAGGCCAAGGAATCGGGCCGTGGCTGCGTCAAGGTATTTGCCACCGACAGCGGCCTGCACGAAAAGGTGACGGCCCGGTTGCTGTGGTCGGAGCGCATCCGAGAAGCCCTCGACCACGACGGCTTCGTGCTGCACGCCAAACCGGTGATCGATCTGCAAACAGATGCGGTGGCCTTCTACGAGCTGGTGATCCGGCTGCGGGCCCCCGGAGGCATCCTGATTCCCCCGGCGGTATTCCTCTACACGGCCGAACGCTTCGGCATGGCCATCGACATCGATGAGTGGGTCACCGGGCGAGCCATCACCCTGCTGGAGGAAATGAACCAGGCCCAACCCATCGCCCTAGGGGTAAACATCAGTGGCGCATCCCTGCAGGGGGATCGTTTCGCCCAGTTCCTCGAAACCCACCTGGCAGGCACCCGCTTCCCCCGCGAGCTGCTGATCTTTGAGCTCACGGAATCGGTGGCGATGGCCAACCTCGAACGGGCCCGCCAGTTGGGCCGGGTGCTCACCAAACTCGGCTGCCGGCTGGCGCTGGACGACTTCGGAGCCGACTTCGGCAGCTTCTACTACCTCAAACATCTGCCCGTCGATCTGCTCAAAATAGCCGGGGAATACGTGCGCGGCCTGGGCACGGAACACGACCCCGCCGACCGCCTGATCATCGAGGCGGTGGTGAAGCTGGCCAAGGGACTCGGGACCCTGGTGGTGGCTGAGTTCGTGGGCGACCAGGAGACCCGTCAGGAACTGCTGGCGATGGGGGTACGCCTGGGCCAGGGGGCCTTCCTCGGCCCCTCCCGGGACGTCGGGGAGATTAAAAGCCTCCAACCCCAGGGCGCCCAGCAAGACCCTCAAACGGTCACATCGCCTACCGAAGCCGGGGCCCCCGGGCTGGTGGGATAGGGCCCATGGCCCAATCCAACCCACCCCTGCTGGAGCGCGATGCGCTTGCCAGCCTCAACCAGCTGCGTGATGGCCCCGCAGCCGTGCGCCTAGCCAGCCACCTGCTGATGACTTTGGCGGGCGGCCTGGTGTGGAGCCAGCAACCCTGGCCCCTGGTTCTGAGGCTGGTGGGGCTGCTGGTGTGCGGCATCGGCCTGGCCACCTGCTTCGCGCCCCTGCACGAGTGCTGCCATCGCACGGCTTTCCGCAGCCGCCACGTCAACGACGCCGTGGCCTGGTTCGCCGGGTTGCTGAGCTTCTACAACTCCACCTACTACCGGCGCTACCACCAGTGGCACCACCGCTACACCCACCAACCGGGACTCGATCCCGAACTGGAGGATCCCGTGCCCACCAATCCCTGGGCCTACCTGCGCGAAGTGAGTGGCTGGAACTGGTGGAGCGGCAAGTGGGGCGGCTACGCCCGGCTGCTGTGGGGAGACCTAAGCAACTTGAGCTACCTGAGCCCTGAGGCCATTCCCCAGGTGCGCCGCTCGGTGCGGCTGCAGTTCGCCGTTTACGCAGCCCTGGCCCTGACCTCCCTGCTGAGCGGCACGGGCTTTCTGCTGTGGTTCTGGCTGCTGCCCCTGGCGCTGGGCCAGCCCCTGCTGCGGGTTCTGCTGCTGGCTGAACACAGCGGCTGCAGCTTCAGCAGCGACGGCACCGAGAACACCCGCACCACCCGCACCAACCCCGCCATGCGCTGGCTGATGTGGAACATGCCGTTCCACGCCGAACACCACCTCTACCCCTCCCTCCCCTTCCACGCCCTGCCCGCCGCCCACGGCCCCATCGCCCCGCACCTGCGCCACTGCGATCGGGGCTACCTGGCGGTGCACCGCCGCCTGCTGCGCAACCTGCCAGCCCTCGCACTGCCGGCATGAGCGCCAGCCAGCACTGCCTGGGTGACTTTCCCCTGGCCTGCGGCCACACCCTGCCTGCGGCCCAGCTCAGCTACCTCAAGATCGGTGAGCCCAACGCCCAGCGCTCCAACCTGATCCTGGTGCCTACCTCCTATGGGGCCAGGCCCGAGGATCTGGCCTGGCTGGCGGGGCCCGTGTTGAATCCAGAGCGCTGGTGCATCGTCATCGCCGGCATATTTGGCAACGGCGCCTCCAGCAGCCCCAGCCACGGCGCCATGGGCCTGGCCGAACAGGGCTGGGTGGTGAGCCACCGCGACAACGTCGCCGCCCAACGGCGACTGCTGGCGGAGGTGTTCGGCGTCGAACGGCTCCCCCTGATCTACGGCTGGTCGATGGGGGCCCAGCAGGCCTACCAGTGGGCCGTCGATCACCCGGAGGCAGTGGAGCGGATCTGCTGCGTGTGCGGCACGGCCCGCACCTCCCCCCACAACCGCCTGTTCCTGCTCAGCCTGCGCCAGGCACTCACCGCCGATCGCCACTGGAATGGCAGCGGCTTCAACGCGACGCCGGAGCAGGGGCTGCTCACCTATGCCTTGATCTACGCCAGCTGGGCCGCCAGCCAGCCCTTCTTCCGCAGCCTCGCCGAGCTAGTGGAAGACCACGTGGAGCAGCACTGGCTGCCCCACTACCAACGCCATGACCCCCGCGATCTGATCGCCATGCTCGACACCTGGCTGGCCCACGACGTGGCCGCCGGCGGCGACCTAGCCGCAAGCCTGGGCCGCATCACCGCCCGCACCGCCGTGGTGGCCGGCAGCCACGACCTCTACTTCCCGCTCGACGACCTTGCCGCCGACGCCGATACCATCCCCGGCGCTGAGCTGCACGTAATCCCCTCGGAGCTCGGCCACCGGGCCGGCAACCCCCACAGCAGTCCTGCCGAGCAGCGGCAGCTGAGCCGCATCGTTGAAACCCTCCTCCAGCAGCCCTCCCATGTCTGATCTCGCCCAGCGAATGCAGGAGCTGCAGCTCCGCTTCCTGCTGATCTCCTTCACCGACCTGTTTGGCATCCAGCGGGCCAAGCTCGTACCGGCCTCGGCTGTGGACGCAATGGCCCGCGATGGGGCCGGCTTTGCCGGCTTTGCGGCCTGGCTGGATCTCTCACCAGCCGATGGCGACGTGATGGCGATCCCGGCGGCGGCCAGCCTCACCCCCCTGCCCTGGCAGCCGGGGGTGGGCTGGGTGGCGGCCGAGCTCCAGCTCAATGGCCAGCCGATGGAGCAGTGCCCCCGCCGCCTGCTGCGGCGCCAGCTGGAGCGGGCCGCTGAGCGGGGGCTGGAGCTACGCAGCGGCGTGGAAGCTGAGTTTTTCCTGCTCGATCCCAGCGGCGAGCGGATCGGCGATAGCGCCGACAGCCAGGAAAAGCCCTGCTACGACCAACTGGCCTTAATGCGCCGCTACCCCCTGATCGGCCCCCTGCTCGAGGCGATGGAACAGCTGGGCTGGGGGCCCTATCAAGCCGATCACGAGGATGCCAACGGCCAATTTGAGGTCAACTGGACCTACGCCAACGCCCTCACCACCGCCGATCGCCACGCCTTTTTCAAGGTGATGGTGAAGTCCCTGGCGGAGCAGCAGGGGCTGCGGGCCAGCTTCATGCCCAAACCCTTCGCCGCCCTCACCGGCAATGGCTGCCACACCCACCTCTCCCTGTGGGGCGCCGCTGGCAGCTCGCAAGCGGGCCGCAACCTGTTCCACGATCCCAGCGGCGAGCTCGGTCTATCGCCGCTTGCGTACCACTTCCTGGCTGGCCTGCTGGCCCATGCGCCGGCCCTGAGCTGCCTGAGCAACCCCACGGTGAACAGCTATCGGCGCCTCGCTGCCCCACCCACCACCTCTGGGGCTACCTGGAGTCCGGGCGGCATCAGCTACACCGGTAACAACCGCACCCACATGGTGCGCATCCCCGACGACCAGCGCTTAGAGCTGCGCCTGCCCGATGGTGCCGCCCATCCATACCTGCTGCAGGCAGCAATCCTGGCGGCTGGACTCGATGGCATTGAGCGTCAGCTCGATCCTGGCCCCCGCAGCGACAACGACAACTACGCCAACCCCCTGGAGCCCGGCAGCTGCGGCAGGCTGCCGGTCAACCTCGGCGAGGCCCTCGATACCTTCAAGGCAGACTCGGCCCTGCGCCAGGCCCTGGGCGAAGAGTTTTGCCAGGCCTACGAAAAGCTGCGCCGGCGCCAATGGCAGCGCGAGCGCGGTGATATCAGCGACACTGAACGCCGCGCTTGCCTGGATTGTTGAGCCAGGCGAGCGGCCGGCGAAAATAGGCTCAAACTTTTGACTGCTACTCGCAGTACTGCGCCGATGCCCCTGATTGCAATCAACGTCCTGCTGGAACCAAATGCTGCCACGGTTGAGAAAGCAAAGGCGATAAACGCGCGGCTGCGAGAAAACTACCCAGCCAGCTTCCCCCTAGATGCCAACCACGCCCCTCACATCACCATTCTCCAGTTATTTATAAAAGCTGTAGATCTGGGCCAAGTAGCAGATGCCGTGACCAACTTGCTGCGAAGTGAGCCGCCGATCAATATTGAGGGCAAAGCAACTGGCTACTTTGCAATAGCCAGCGAGAATCTAAAATTAGTGGGATTCAACATCGAGGCGACTCCCGAGCAGCACCGACTCCAGCAAAAAATCATCGCTGCCATCGCGCCATTTGCCGTGAAATACGGCACAAGTGATGCCTTTGCGCCTCGTCTTGACGGCGGCGCAATCAGCCAGGCAACTATTGACTACGTGAACAACTTTAGCGATACGCGAACCGGCCCGAACTACCAGCCCCATCTGACCCTAGGCATTGCCACAAGTGATTTTGTTGACGCTTTAATTGCAGAGCCATTTGAGTCTTTTAGCATCCAAACAGCCTCCGTGAGCCTTTACCAAATAGGCGATTACGGTGTAGCCCAAACAAAACTATACGACGTCTCTCGCCAAGCAGATCCGCTGCCCTCCTGGAATGAAGGGCAGGTCAAACAAGCTATCGTTGCATTCATCGCTAAAGTCATAAATAAAGACTCACCCGCATACCTGCCTCCAGCCGAACGCATTGCAGTGCATGACAATGACGGCACACTCTGGCCAGAAAATCCGCTGCCTTTTCAGGTGGCTTTTGCCATCGACGAACTGAGACAGCGCATCCTCACCGAGCCGAGCCTTACTTCAAACCCCATGGTGCAAGCTGCCTTGGATGGCGATCTTGCAAAACTTCTGGAAGGCAAACATTTCGATGGCCTGATGCAGATCCTGGCGATCACCCATGCAGGCATGACAGTAGAAGAATTTCGAGATGCCGTGCAGGCATGGTTTACATCGGCCAACCATCCGCGCTATGGCAAGGCCTATGGCGAGCTCACCTATCAACCCATGCAGGAGCTCCTTCGCTATCTAAGCGATAACGGCTTTAAGAACTTCATTGTTTCAGGTGGCGGCGCCGACTTTATGCGGGCTTGGGTGGAACAGGTTTACGGCATACCACCAGAACAAGTAGTTGGCTCAACATCGCGGGCCGTATTCGAACTACGGGACGGCAAACCAGTAATCACCAAAACCCTCGATTATTTGTTTGTAAACGATAAGGCCGGCAAGCCAGTTGGCATCCATCAGTTTATCGGCCGCAGACCTGTGATTTGCTGTGGCAACAGTGATGGCGATCACGCCATGTTGCAGTACACCACGATCAATAATCCTCGCCCCAGTTTAGGGCTGATCGTCCATCACACCGATGCTGAACGTGAGTATGCCTACGACGCCAAGACGAACAGCACAGGCAAGCTTGTAGAAGCCCTAAAAGAGGCGCCCCAGCAGGGCTGGCTAGTTGTGGATATGAAGCAGGATTGGAACGTCGTCTTCCAGCCCCAGTAAAAGAAACTGGCCGCGCTACAGCAAATTGGCAGCCAGCTCGGCCAGTTCACTGCGTTCACCCCGCAGCAGGGTCACGTGGCCGGCGAGCCGCTGGCCCTTGAAGCGCTCCACCAGCCAAGTGAGGCCGTTGCTTTCAGCATCCACATATGGATTGTCGATCTGGTAAGGATCCCCGGTAAGCACAATTTTGGTGCCCTCGCCCACCCGAGTCACGATCGTCTTCACCTCGTGGGGGGTGAGGTTCTGGGCCTCGTCCACCACCATGAATTGGCGCGGAATCGAACGACCGCGGATGTAGCTGATCGCCTCCACCTCGAGCAGGCCCATGCCCTTGAGGTCGGTCCAATTGCTGCGCGGCCCGCGGTGACTGCCGCCAGCCCGAGCAGCACCCCGCCCCTCCTCCTCACTGCCACCGAGCAGAAAGTCGAGGTTGTCGATGATTGGTTGCATCCAGGGACCCATTTTTTCGTCCAGATCGCCTGGGAGAAAGCCGATCTCCTTGCCGAGGGAAATCACCGGGCGGGTCACCAGCAGGCGCTCGTAGAGCCGCTCGTCGGCCACCTGGTGCAGCCCAGCGGCCAGGGCGAGCAGGGTTTTACCGGTGCCGGCCTTGCCCACAAGGGTGATCAGCTGGATGCTGGGATCCAGCAGCAGATCAAGGGCAAACGTCTGCTCCCGGTTGCGGGGCTGGATGCGGCCGAGCTTGGCCTTGGGCGCTCGCTGCAGCGGCTGCAGGCTGGCGGTGGCGGCGTTGTAGCGAGCCAGCAGGGTGTGGGCCGGCTGGGCCCGATCGATCAGGGTTACGCCCTCATTGGCCTGCAGAGGCGTCTCCAGCACCAGGCCCTCCACCGCCAATCCTGGCGGCAGCTTGACCCGATCCATCTGCTCCGCATCCACCCACACCTCACAGAAGCCGGGGTATAGGTCGCCGATGTCAACCCGATCGCTGGTGTAGTCCTGGGCGATCAAGCCCACCGCATCAGCCTTGATGCGCAGGTTGGTGTCCTTGGTAACGAGCACCACCGGCGGCTGGCTACCCAGCACCGCCTGCAGGCGCTGCTCCTCTAGGGCCACCGCCAGGATGTTGTTGTCGCCGCTGCCGCCCTTGAGCTCGGGCGGCAGCTGGCTGAGGGTTTCGGCCCGGCAAAACACCACCTTGAGCGTGCCGCCCTGTTCGCCATTGGGAACCCCATCGGCCAAGTTGCCATGGGCGCGCAGAGCGTCCAGCAACCGCGACACCTGGCGGGCATTGCGTCCCTTTTCAGCTGGATCACGTTTGAAGCGGTCGATCTCCTCGACCACCTCGATCGGGATCAGGATGTTGTTGTCTTCAAAGCGGGTCAGGGCTGCCGGATCGTGCAGCAGCACGTTGGTGTCGAGCACGAAGGTCTTGCGCATGCCGATCACCAATTCCGTGATGGCGCGAAATTAAGACCACTAGGCCATTTACGCTCCGTCGATTCGTGCCTCGTCGCAATTGGCGCCTTCGCCCATGGCCTCCTCGCTTGCCGCCCTGGTTCTGCTCAAGCTCTTGCTGGTGCTGGCCCTGCTGCTGGGCCTCACCCTGGTAGTGCTGGAGCTTCGCCATCGCCTGCGCCCCGCCTCGCCGCTGCGGCTGCGCGCTGAAGACTTCCGCGTCGAAGCTGGCAGCGATGGCCTCACCGTCTCCGGCATGGTGACGATCCACAACCCCCACCAGCGCATGGAGGTGATGGTGCCGGAGATCGAGCTGCGGCCCACCTTGCTGGGTCGGGGCGACCTGGCAGGCGTCACGGTGTCGAGTCGGATCGAGGCCCTGCATCCGGATGAGGAAGCCCGCCCTGATGGCTACTGGGCCGCCTACATAGTCAAGGGGCGCAAGAGCACCAGCGCCCGCATCCAGATCAGCCTGAACGGCGCCCCGGGCCAGTTCCTAGACCAGCTGCTCGACACCCTCTGGCTGGAAATTCTCTGGGTCAACTACGGCCCCTTCGGCCGCCTCCATCGCCGCGATGGCGTGCTGGTGCCGCTGCAGCAACCCACTCCAATCTCGCCGGAGGCAGCGCGCTGGCGCGACGGCGACCGCTGCCGCGTGCTGCCAGTTGGCACCCACCTGCTCGGCGTGCTCGACGACCCAGAAGCTGTGCTGCGCCGCTACGCCGGCGAGCTGATCCAGCCCGGCGATGTGCTCACCATCGGCGAAACCCCCCTGGCGGTGATGCAGGGTCGCTATCACCACCCGGCCACCGTTCAACCCAGCGCCCTGGCCCGGCTGCTCTGTCGTGGGTTCCACCCCACCAGCTCCCTGGCCACCGCCTGCGGTCTGCAGTCCTTGATCGATGTGGTCGGTCCGGCCCAGGTGCTGGGCGCCTGGCTGATTGGCCTGGCCCTGAAACTGGTGGGCAGTAAGGGCTGGTTTTATCGCCTTGCCGGCGACCAGGCCCGCCTGATCGACGACATCACCGGCACCACGCCCCCCTACGACCAAACGATTGTGCTCGGGCCCCTACAGCCCGCCGCCTTCTGCGCCGCCATGGCCCGCTCCTTGGGCGTGGCCGTGGCGGTGGTAGACGTCAACGATCTGGGCAGGGTAAAGGTGCTGGCCTCCAGCCCCGGCTGCGATGAAGCCCTGCTGGAGCGGGCCCTGCGTCCCAACCCGGCTGGTAATGCCAACGAGCGCACCCCCTTGGTGCTGGTGCGCCCCAGCTGACCCCCAGCACGGCTAACTCCCAGCCAAGCCGCAACCAACTCTGGCGCCGATACAGTTGGGCTACCCGGCTGACTGGTTACGCCCCCATGCTCGGGATCCTGCAGCCGCCCTCTGCCCTTCCGGCACCACCCGAGCCTCCGGGGCCAGATAGCTGGCGGCTCGAAACCCTGGCTGGCTGGCACCTACCCCTACTCACCGATCCCGCCTTTCTGCCCCTGCAACCGGTACTGCAGCGGGCCGTGCTGCTGGGCCTGCCCGAGCGGCTTATGCAGGCGCTTCTGGCTAGACCCTCGCTCGCACCCCAGGTGCTGGTGGCTCTCAGCGGCCAAAAGCCGCTCGGGCTGATCATCTGCCGCCGGCTCAACCGCAGTGGCAGTTGCTGGCAGATGCAGCACCTGCGCCTGGCCCCGAGCGCCGCCCGCCATGAACTGGCCAGCACCTTGCTGCGAGCAGCAATCCAACGGGCCCGGGGAGCGGCCAGCTGGATTGCTGCGGCCTCAACCCTCGATGACACCCGCCTGGCAATGCTGCGCGAGCAGGGCTTTCAGCCCTTGCGCAGCGACCGGCTGTGGTGCTGGCCTGGCTCCCCTGCCGGCGGCGGCCCTATCTCGGCCAGCAGCCCCGCACCGGCAGAGCTGCAGCTCACACCCCTCAACCGCCGCAGCGCCACCCTGCTTTGGCACCTGGAGCAGGCCGCCTGCCCGGCCCAATTGCGTCAGCTGCTCGATCGCCGCGTCGAAGATCTGCTCGACCAGAGCCACGGCCGTGGCTGGATGCTGGTGGATCCCAGCCGAGAGCAGGCGGTGGCAGCCGTGCGCTGGATCGGCGAGCACCCAGGCGGCGGTCACGATGTGGAGCTGAGTGTCCATCCCGGCTGGGAACACCTGGTGGGCACCGCCACCGAATTGCTGCTGCACCAGGCCCAAGCCGGCCTCGGCGCCGGCGAACCCCTCTGGCTGCGCTGTGACCTGCGCGATGAAGCTCGCCAGCGCTGGCTGGCTGACCTGGGAGCTCAGGAGCAAGGCGAGCGCGTGCTGATGGCGCGCAGCGTCTGGCGGCGTCAAGGGCTGCAGGCCCCGGCACGGGCCGCCCAGCGAATCGATGCCTTGCGGGAGCAGTGGCACCCCCCCCCCCGACCCCTGCCCCCCCCACCCCCCCGGGCCCCGCCGTTGTGAGCGCGACCCGATCAAGAGGCGCCCCGCAGCCCCGCTCAGTGCTGGCCCTCGACGTTGGGCGACGGCGCATCGGCCTGGCGGGCTGTGACCCCCTCGGCCTCACCGTTACCCCCCTGCGGGCCCTGGCCCGGGGCTCCTTCGCCAGCGACCTAGAGCATCTGAACACCCTGGTGGAGCAGCGGCGGGTGCTGGCCCTGGTGGTGGGCCTGCCGCTAGATGCGGCTGGGCAGCTCACCGCCCAGGCCCTGCACTGCCAGCGTTACGGCGAGCGCCTGGCCCGCCGGCTGCAGCTACCCCTGGCCTGGGTAAATGAGCATGCCAGCACTTGGGCCGCCGGCGAGCGCCACGGGCTTCACGGCGACCGCAGCGGTGCCCTCGACAGCGCCGCCGCGGCCCTGCTGCTCGAACAATGGCTGCAGGACGGCCCCGATCCGGTGCTCCCGGCGACCATCGAACGCTGCCAGACGGCCGACGCTGCAGCATCCTGAAGAGATTCAATTCCAGCCCATGAGTTCCGAACCCCCTTCCCAGTCCAGCTCGGAGATCCCCGCCGATGTGCCCACCGTGCTCGTGCACGACAGCCGCGGCCGCCAGCTGCTCTGCTTCCTCGAGCAGCTGATCCCCCTCGATGGCCACGACTACGTGCTGCTCACCCCGGTCGACACCCCTGTCTGCCTATTCCGCCTCGACGGCGACGAAGACCCAGAACTTATCGACACCATCGATGCCACCGAGCCGATCCTGTCGGTTGCCGATGTGGTGCTGCAGGAGCACGACCTCACCCTGGTGCGCTCTGCCGTCACCCTCACCGTCAGCGGCGAACTGGACGAGCCCGAACCCGATGAGCTCGATGACGACGAAGACGCTGATGACGACTCCGAGACCTACGAATTGCTGGTGAGCTTCCTCGTAGACGATCTGGAATACGGGTTGTACATCCCCCTAGATCCCTTCTTCGTGGTGGCCCGCATGAATGGCGACGGCGCCTTGCTGGTGGAAGGCGAGGAGTTTGAGCGGGTACAGCCCCGAATCGAGGCTGAATTGGAAGAGCGCGAGGGCGACGACTGATGCTGCGCCAGCTGCTGCGCCCTAACTGGCTGCGGGAGTGCACCCTGGCCGAGCTGCCACTGCAGGAGCTGCTCGACCAACCGATCCGGGCCCTGGTGCTCGATGTCGATCGCACCTTGCTGCCCCGCCGCCAGGCGGAGCTGCCCGCCAGCGCCCTGCGCTGGCTGCAGCAGGCGCAGCAGCAGGTGCCTATCCACCTATTCAGCAACAACCCCTCCCGCCAGCGGATCGGAGCTGTGGCGGCCCAGCTCGACCTGCCCTACACAATTTCCGCCGGCAAACCACGCCGCAGCGCCCTGCGTCGGGTGCTGGCCGAGCTCAACCTGCCCCACCAGGAGGTCGCCCTGATCGGTGACCGGCTGTTTACGGACGTAATCGCCGGCAACCGGCTTGGCTTATTCACCGTGCTGGTGAAACCGATCGATCCCCAAGGCCACCCCTGCAAGCGGGATCGGCTCCAAAAACTGGAGCTGCGCCTGGCCAACTTGGTGGGCACCAGCCTGGGCTGATGGCAACCCCATCCCACTCCATGCGCCGAGTGATCAAGGTGGGCACCAGCCTGCTACGGGGGAGCGCCGGCCGTCCCACGGCAGTGGTGATCGCCGATCTGGCTGCCAGTCTCAGCCGCCAACGGCGCCAGGGCGAGACCATCGCCCTGGTTACCAGTGGGGCCGTGGGTCTGGGCTGCGAAGCCCTTGGCCTGGGGCAGCGCCCCAGCGAAGTGGTGGCACTCCAGGCCGCCGCCGCCGTGGGCCAGGGCCGGCTGATGGCCCTCTACCAAGACGCTTTCGCCGTGCGTGGGCTGGCGGTAGCCCAGGTGCTGCTGACCCGCGGCGATCTGGCCTCCCGCCGCCGCTACCAGAACGCCTGCCGCACCCTCGAGCAGCTGCTTACCTGGGGAGTGGTGCCGGTGGTCAACGAAAACGACACCCTGGCCACCGACGAACTGCGCTTCGGCGACAACGACACCCTCTCCGCCCTGGTGGCAGTGGCGATAGGCGCCTATGAGCTAGTGCTGCTAACCGATGTGGACAGTCTTTATTCAGGCGACCCCCGCAGCGACGCCGAGGCCCGGCCGATCGAGGAGGTGGCCAGCCTGGCCGAGCTCGACAGCCTGCAATCGGTGGCCAGCGGCGGAGGTCGGTGGGGCACTGGCGGCATGACCACTAAACTCACTGCAGCCCGCATAGCCACCTCCAGCGGCATCCGGGTGCGCCTGGCTGACGGCCGTGACCCCGCCGTGCTCGATGCCCTACTGGCCGGCGAGCGGGTCGGCACCCTGTTCCAGCCCAGCCCCACCCCCCTTCCCGACCGCAAGGGCTGGCTGGCCCACGCGCTCCTGCCCAAGGGCAGCCTCCAGCTAGACGCCGGCGCCGAGAGGGCCCTAACCCAGCAGGGCGCCTCCCTGCTGGCCGTGGGAGTGCAAGCGGTGGTTGGCGATTTCGAGCGCCGCGAGGCGGTGCGCCTGCTGGCCAGTGATGGGCGCGAACTGGGTAGGGGTCTGGCCAGCCTTAGCAGCACGGAGCTGCGAGAGCTGATGGGCAGCTCCGGCGTTGAGGTGGTGCACCGCGACCAGCTGGTGCTCACCAGCCGTTAAGGCCGGACCTACGATTCGCCCCGCTTCTCTTCCCTGGCATGCGCTTCAGCGAACTGCTCAGCCAGCTCAGTGAAGTTACGGATGCCAGCCTGCGGCATCTCGCTGACGACCCCGAGCTACACGGGGCGGCAGCCCTAGATCAGGCCCAGGCTGATCAGCTTACTTTTCTGGAACCAGGCAACGCCCTAGCTGCTGCCCTGGCCGGCAGCAACGCCGGAGCCATCCTGCTGCCAGCCCGCGGCGACGAGGCCGCAGCCCTGCAGCAGCTGGCCCTGGAGCGGGGCCTGGCCTGGATCGCCCTTGCTGATCCACGCCTTGCTTTTGCCGAGGCCCTCGCTGCTCTCCACCCCCGCCGCCAGCCCGCCGCTGGAATCCACCCCAGTGCAGTGGTCGATCCAAGCGCCGTAGTTGGCATGGGATCCCACCTAGGCCCCCTGGTCGTGATCGGCGCCAACGTGCAGATCGGCGCCAGCTGCGTACTCCACCCCCAGGTGGTGCTCTACGAAGACGTGCAGATCGGTGACGACTGCGAGCTGCACGCCGGTGCCGTTCTTCACCCCGGCAGCCGCCTGGGCCGGGGCTGCGTCGTGCACTCCAATGCCGTGGTGGGCAGCGAGGGCTTTGGCTTCGTGCCCACCGCCAATGGCTGGCGCAAGATGCCCCAGACCGGCCAGGTAGTTCTGGAGGAGGGGGTTGAGGTGGGTTGCGGCAGCACCATCGACCGACCCTCAGTAGGTGAAACCCGCATCGGCGCCGGCACTAAGATCGACAACCTGGTGCATATCGGCCATGGCGTCAGCACCGGCAAGGGCTGCGCCCTGGCGGCCCAGGTGGGCATCGCCGGCGGGGCCCGCCTCGGCAATGGCGTGATTTTGGCGGGCCAGGTGGGGCTGGCAAACAAGGCGGTGATGGGCGACCGAGCCATCGCCAGCTCCAAATCCGGGGTACATGGCGAGGTGGCCGCCGGCGAGGTAGTGAGCGGCTATCCGGCCATCTCCAACCGCCTCTGGCTGCGCAGCTCGGCCATATTCAACAAGCTGCCTGAGCTAGCTAAAGCCCTGCGGCAGCTGGAGAAGCAGGCCAAGCCCTAGCCTCGCCGGCGGCGCCCCACCCCCCAATGACGACCAGCTACCGAATCACCCTGCTTCCCGGCGACGGCATCGGCCCGGAAATCATGGCGGTAGCCCGCCAGCTGCTGGATGCGGTCAGCAGCAGCCATGGCTTCAGCCTCGTCTACGACGTGCAACCCATGGGCGGCGTTGCCATTGACGCCACCGGCGAGCCCCTGCCCATCAGCACCCTCGAGGCCTGCAAGTCCGCCGATGCGGTGCTGCTCGCCGCCATCGGCTCGCCCCAATACGACAGCCTGCCCCGGGAGCAGCGCCCTGAATCGGGCCTGCTGGGGCTGAGATCAGCGCTGGGCCTGTTCGCCAACCTGCGGCCGGTGAAGATCATCCCGGCCCTGATCGATGCCTCCACCCTCAAGCGCGAGGTGATCGAAGGGGTGGATCTGATGGTGGTGCGCGAGCTAACCGGCGGCGTCTATTTCGGCACCCCCAAGGGACGCGTCGAGGCTGAGGGGCGGGTGCGGGCATTCAACACCATGGCCTACTTCGACGACGAGATCGACCGCATCGCCAAGGTGGGATTCGAGTTGGCCGTGGCCAGGAGCGGCCGGCTTTGCAGCGTGGACAAGGCCAACGTGCTCGATGTGAGCCAGCTCTGGCGCGACCAGGTCACCGCCATGGCGGCCGACTACCCGGCGGTGGAACTCAGCCATATGTACGTTGATAACGCCGCCATGCAGCTGGTGCGCAATCCCCGCCAATTCGACGTGCTGCTCACCAGCAACCTCTTCGGCGACATCCTCAGTGATGAGGCCGCCATGTTGAGCGGCTCGATCGGCATGCTGCCCTCCGCCTCCCTGGGATCCAGCGGCCCTGGCCTCTTCGAGCCGATCCATGGCTCCGCCCCCGACATCGCCCGCCAGGACAAGGCAAACCCGATGGCAATGGTGCTCAGCGCCGCCATGATGCTGCGGGTCGGCCTGCAGCAAGACGCCGCTGCCACCGCCCTAGAAACCGCCGTCGACCGGGTGCTGGCCGCTGGCTACCGCACCGGCGACCTGATGGGCGAGGGCTGCACCCAGCTGGGCTGCCGCGCCATGGGAGAGCAGCTGCTAGCTGCCCTGGCGGGGTAGGCGCCGGCGACCTGCCAAACTCTCGGTCAGTTTCGTTGATTCCTGCGCATGTCGAAGAGTCACCCGGTTGTTTCTGTCACCGGTTCCTCCGGCGCAGGCACCAGCACTGTCAAGCGCGCCTTCGAGCACATTTTTAAGCGCGAAGGAATCACCCCTGCAGTGGTGGAGGGCGACAGCTACCACCGCTACGAGCGTGGCCCGATGAAGGAAGCCATGGCCACCGCCTTGGCCAATGGTGAAAACTTCTCCCACTTCGGCCCCGAAGCAAACCTGTTTGAGAAGCTCGAGGAGCTGTTCAAGACCTACGGCGAAACCGGCAGTGGCCAGAAGCGCTACTACCTTCACTCCCTTGATGAAGCCGCCGAGCACAACGCCCGCCTCGGCACCAACCTGGATCCCGGCCAGTTCACCCCCTGGGAAGCCATCCCCAACGGCACCGACCTGCTCTTCTACGAAGGTCTGCACGGTGGCGTCAAGGGCGAGGGTTACGACGTAGCCGGATTGGCTGATCTACTCGTTGGCGTGGTGCCGGTCGTGAACCTGGAGTGGATCCAGAAGATCGCTCGTGACAACAAGGAGCGCGGCTATCCGGCCGAGGCCACGGTGGACACGATCCTGCGCCGCATGCCGGATTACATCAACCACATCTGCCCCCAGTTCAGCCTCACCGATATCAACTTCCAGCGGGTTTCCACGGTGGACACCTCCAACCCCTTCATGATCCGGGAGATCCCCACGCCGGATGAATCCTTCGTGATCATCCACTTCCGCAAGGGGGCCCGCGAAAAGTGGGGCATCGACTTCGCCTACCTACTCGACATGATCCACGACTCGTTCATGTCGAGCCCCACCTCGATCGTGGTAGATGGCGGCAAAATGGGCTTCGCCATGGAGCTGATCCTTACGCCGATCATCCATCGCATGATCGAAGAGAAGAAGAAGCTGTCCTGATTGCAATGGCAACCCCTATTCTGGGGTTGCCATTCGTTTTGGTGAGGCCGATCTCCTTCGCCACACCCACGAAGAATCCTTCCCCGTCGTTTTTGATTCCGGGGGCTGCCAAAACCAAGGCCGCAGAATCATTGCGTCTCGACCAGATCAACAGCAGCCTGGTGATTCAGGCAGCTCGCCGCATCTTGTTTCAGTCTTTGGAGCTCGGCCACGCCGGCCACGAACCATCCGGCGTGGTTCTCAATGGCAAGCCAATATTGCAGGGCAGGATTGTTTTCGACCAGCCGGTGCTGCTGCCCGATGAGCAATTTGTGCCCATTGATTTGATCCGGGGCCGCCTGGCACGGAGCGGTGCAGCCAGGCTGCGTCTACCCCGCAAACCGTCCTCACCCCCTCTCGCCTGAGGCCCGTTTGAGCGCCCTTGCTCCGCTGCTTGCCAGCTCCCCAGCCGTGCCCGTTGTTGTGGCGCTACTTGGGGCCTGCGTGGGCAGCTTTCTCAATGTGGTGGCCTGGCGCCTGCCTCGGGAGGAATCGGTCGTGCTGCCACCCAGCCACTGCCCCCGTTGCGGCAGCCGGCTGCGCTGGTTTGAAAATGTGCCCCTACTGGGCTGGTTGCTGTTGCGGGGACGCTGTGGCCACTGCGGTGCTCCGATCTCCTGCCGCTACCCCCTGGTGGAGCTGCTTAGCGCCGGGCTCTGGGTAGCGGCCCTGCTGGCCCAGCCGAGCGCCATGGGCAGCCAGCCCCAGCCCTGGCTGCTGGTAGCCGCAGGCTGGCTGCTGTTGAGCTGGCTGCTGCCGCTGGTGTTGATCGATCTCGATCGCCTCTGGTTGCCCGAACCCCTGTGCCGAATTGGCCTGTTACTAGGCCTGGCGGTGACAGCAGTGATCGGCTTCCAGCAGGGTGACGGAATCGGCCGAGAGCTGCTGTTTCACCATCTGGTGGCCGCTGGAGTTGGCCTGGTTGGCTTTGAAACGGTCAGTGCCTTGGCCCACAAGGCAATCGGCCGTCCAGCCCTGGGCCTGGGAGACGCCAAACTGGCTGCCCTGCTGGGGGCTTGGCTTGGTTTCACCGGGCTTGGCATCACCGTGATCCTGGCCGTGTTTGCTGGGGCGGTGCTGGGCAGCATCGGCCGGCTCAGCGGCCTGCTGGGCAAGCACCAGCCCTTTCCCTTTGGCCCCTTCCTTGCAGCTGGAGGAGCCGCCGTGTGGCTACTAGGCAACGACCTATGGCTGGCCGTGCTGGGGCTGGTGTGGTGAAGCGCCTTAAATAGGTTGAGCTGTTGGTAAACGCCGCATGTCGCTATTCGACTGGTTTGCGGATCGCCAGAAAAATGCCCCAACCGTGCGGGTCACCCAGGAGCCGGAGGAGGGCGATGGTCTCTGGAGCAAGTGCCCGGAATGCAGTTTGGTGGTGTATCGCAAAGACCTGGTGGCTAACGCCAGCGTTTGCAAGGGATGTGGCCACCACAACCGCATCGACAGCCCTGAGCGCATCGCCCTGATCGCCGACCCGGGCAGCTTCGAGCCCATGGATACCGGCCTCTCTCCCGCCGACCCCCTCGCCTTCAAGGACCGGCGTAGCTACGCCGATCGCATCCGCGACAGCCAGCAGAGCACGGGCCTGCGCGACGCCGTGGTTACCGGTATCTGCCGCACCAGTGGCCTACCCCTGGCCCTTGGAGTGATGGATTTCCGCTTCATGGGCGGTTCGATGGGTTCGGTGGTGGGCGAGAAGCTCACACGCCTGATCGAAACCGCCACCGCCCGGCGCATACCGGTGCTGATTGTCTGCGCCTCCGGTGGTGCCCGCATGCAGGAGGGGATGTTGAGCTTGATGCAGATGGCCAAGATCTCCGGCGCCCTGGAGCGGCACCGCCAGGCAGAGCTGCTTTATCTGCCCCTGCTTACCTACCCCACCACAGGGGGTGTAACTGCCAGCTTCGCCATGTTGGGCGACTTAATCCTGGCCGAGCCCAAGGCCCTGATCGGCTTCGCCGGCCGCCGGGTGATCGAGCAGACCCTGCGCGAAAAGCTACCCGAGGGCTTCCAAACCGCCGAATACCTGCGCGACCACGGCTTCGTTGACGCGATCGTGGATCGCACTGAATTCAAGGCAACCCTGGCCAGCCTGCTGACCATGCACGGCTGCCGTGAAGCGGTGGCGGCATGAGCAGCCTGCGCCGGGCAGCTCACTCCCTGCTGCTGATGTTGCTGGTCGTGGGGATCCTGGCCGCCACGCCTGGAAGGGCCCTAGCTGGCCCGGTCGACTGGCATGAGGTGGCCAGCACCAGCGAGGGACGTCAGTGGTGGGACGGCGGCAGCCTGCGCACCAGCCGCGGCGGCAATATTTCGGTGCTGACACGCTTCCAAAAACCCGTCAGCGAGGAGCAACCCAGGCCCCTTGCCGATCTCTACGTGATGGAAATCGACTGCGGCCAGGAGCTGTTCCGCGACACCTCTATCAACGGCCTACCCCAGTTCAGAGCTGAATGGCAGCCGGCATCGGGGGACAACCTGATCAGCAGCGTGATCGGCGAAGTTTGTGCCACCGCAGCCGAGGGCCTCTCATGAGCGCTCCCCCGCTGAAGGTCGCCATTGCTGGCCTGGGCTTTGGCGAGGCCGTGCACCTACCCGCATTGCGCGCCTGCCCCGGCACCGAGCCGGTGGCTCTCTGGCACCCGCGCCCCGAGCGACTGGAAGCCGCCTGCCGCAGCGCCGAACTGCCTGGCCACAGCGACTTCGATGGGCTGCTGGCCAATCCGGCCGTCGAGGCGATCGTGATCGCCACCCCGCCGGGGCCGCGTTTTGATCTAGCCAGGCGCGCCCTGGAAGCGGGCAAGCACCTGCTGCTGGAGAAGCCCGTTGCCCTCAACGCCGAGCAGATCGAGAGCCTGCAACGGCTGGCCCTGCAGCGGGGGCTAACCGTGGCGGTCGACTTTGAATACCGGGCCGTTCCCCTGTTTCAGCAGCTCGCCGACCTGCTGGCTAGCGGCGTCCTCGGTGAATTGGTGCTAGTGAAATACGACTGGCTGATGGGCAGCCGAGCTGACCCCTCGCGCCCCTGGAGCTGGTATTCCCAGGCAGCCGAAGGTGGCGGGGTGCTCGGAGCGCTGGGCACCCATGCCTTTGACACCCTGCACTGGCTGGTGGGTCCAAGCCACTCCCTTAGGGCCCAATTGAGCACGGCAATTACCCAGCGGCCCCTGGCCGATGACAGTGGTCGCCTAGCCGATGGCAGTGGTCGCCTGGCCAGGGTGGATGCCGAAGACATCGCCTTGGTGCAGCTGGAGCTGGAAACACCACTGGGGCAGAGGGTGCCGGCCCAGCTCAACCTGGCCTCCGTGGCCCGCAGGGGCCGGGGCTGCTGGCTGGAGCTCTACGGCCGCGAAGGCACCGCCGTGCTGGGCTCAGACAACCAGGCCGACTACGTGCATGGCTTTGGGCTGTGGCACTCCCAGGCGGGAGAGCCATTGCGGCAGGTGGAGGCTGATGACCGCTGGAGCTTTGCTCGCACCTGGGCCGATGGCCGGATTGCGCCGGTGGAGCGCATCCACAGCTGGTGGAGTGCGGCGGTGCGCGAGGGCCGGCCGATGCTGCCTGGCTTGGGCGAGGCAGTGCTGAGTCAGCGCTGCTGCGACTTGGCCCGCCTAGGAGCAGCCCAGGGCACTCCAAGGGGCATCACCTAGAGTCGGCGCCAGTTCAACTCCCGACCCCGAGAGGTTTTCCCATGGCGCTCGTTCCGCTTCGGCTGCTGCTCGACCATGCCGCTGAGAACGGCTATGGCATCCCTGCCTTCAACGTAAACAACCTGGAGCAGGTGCAGTCGATCATGGAGGCGGCAAGTGAGACCGACTCTCCGGTGATTCTGCAGGCCTCCCGCGGTGCCCGCCAGTACGCCGGTGAAAATTTCCTGCGCCACCTGATCCTGGCCGCAGTCGAAACCTATCCCGACATCCCGGTGGTGATGCACCAGGACCACGGCAATAGCCCTGCCACCTGCTTTGGTGCTGCCGCCAACGGTTTCACCTCGGTGATGATGGACGGCTCGCTGATGGCAGACGCCAAGAGCCCCGCCAGCTACGAGTACAACGTGGCTGTCACCAAAGAAGTGGTGGACGTGGCCCACGCCATCGGCGTGAGTGTGGAAGGCGAGCTGGGTTGCCTGGGTTCCCTGGAAACCGGCATGGGTGAGGCCGAGGACGGCCATGGCTTTGAGGGCAAGCTCGACCACAGCCAGTTGCTCACCGACCCCGCCGAAGCAGCGGATTTCGTCGCCAAAACCAAAGTTGACGCCCTGGCAATCGCCATCGGCACCAGCCACGGCGCCTACAAGTTCACCCGCAAGCCCACCGGTGAAGTGCTGGCCATCAGCCGCATTGCTGAGATCCACAAAGCGATCCCCAACACCCACCTGGTGATGCACGGCTCCTCCTCGGTTCCCCAGGAGTGGCTGGACATGATCAACAAGTTTGGCGGCGCTATCCCCGAGACCTACGGCGTGCCCGTCGAAGAGATCCAGGAGGGCATCCGCAATGGCGTGCGCAAGGTGAACATCGACACCGATAACCGCCTGGCCTTCACCGCAGCTGTTCGGGAAGCGGCCTTCAAGGATCCCGCCAACTTCGATCCCCGCCACTTCAACAAGCCTGCCCGCCAGTACATGAAGCAGGTTTGCCTGGATCGTTATCAGCAGTTCTGGTGTGCAGGCAACGCCAGCAAGATCAAGCAGCGCGACATCAACTACTACGCCGGCCTCTACGCCAAGGGCGCCCTTGACCCCAAGGCAGCAGTCGCAGCCTGATCTGGCCAGCGATCGGATTCCAGGGGCCCCACACGGGGCCCCTTTTTTATTGGCGCCGGCCAGCAGTACCGGCCAGGGTCAGTGAGCGGCCAGCTACCACCCCATTCTTGCTGCTCACGAGCTTGGCCAGGGCATCCTGAAGATTGCGCTCCATCACGAAGTTGGTGCCGTCCGTCACCACCACCCGCACCAGCGTGGGCAGGTTGTTGTTCTTGCTCTGCAGGTAGATGGGCTCCACATACAACAGCCCCCGACCCACCGGCAGCACGAGCAGATTGCCGTGGATCACGCTGGAGCCAGCCCGGTTCCAAAGGCCGAACTGATAGCTGATGGCGGGATCCTGCTCGATCAGTGAGGAGATCTGCTGCGGCCCCAGAAGTAGACGCTGCTGGGGGAAGCGAACCAGCAGCTGCTGGCCGTAGTTGGGGGGGTCGTTGCGGACAGCCAACCAACCCACCATGTTGGGACGCTTCAAGGGCGAGAAGGGGAGCAGCAAAACAAATTCCGGCTTGCTTTCTCCCGGCAGCTGCACCGTCACGTGATACGGGCGCACCGGCGTATTCGAGGATCCGTAGATCTCCAGCGGCACCGACCAGACGTCATCTCCGCTGTAGAAGGTGCGCACATCGGTTACGTGGTAACGCAGCAGCCGTTCGGCCTGCACCTGAAACTGGCTTTGAGGCACCTGAATGTGGGCCAGCAGCGACTTCGGCATGGCTGAGAGCGGTCTGAACAGCTCAGGGAACGCTTTCTGCCAGGTGCGCTGGATCGGATCACTGGGATCATTTACATAGAGCCAAACCTTGCCGCTATGGGCGTCAACCACGGCCTTCACCGGATTGCGTAAATAACGAATACCGGAGGGGTTGGCATCGCTGTAGGGGTAGCTGCGACTGTTGGTGAAACCATCGAGCAGCCAGTACTGGTGCTGATCGGGGTCGTAGCCGGGGGTGGACGGGACCCTGGCCGTGACGAGGTAGGGCTGGCTCTCGAAGCGCAGAAACGGCGCCAGAGCTGCAAGGCGCTCACTTACCTGGCGGCGGAGCAGCAGCCGCGAATTTGGCTGCAAAGACCCCGTGAACAACAGCCGCGGCTCTGGCAGATAGGCCGCTGCCATCAGACGCTCCAGGGGACCGTAAATGGCCACGCCCCCGGCACCGCCGTAGTGGGAATAGATGTTCAGCTCCCCCTCGGAGTAGTCGAACTCCCGCACCTTGGTGGGGGCAATCACATAGGGCGCCTTGGCCGAGCCGAAATACAGGCGGGGCCGTCCCACAGGCAGAGCCTGGCGCACGGTGGAGTCAGGCAGGCCCAGTTGGGGGATGCCCTGCACCCTGCCGCTCCGCCCCAGGTCCTTGACGAAATACAGCGGCAGCCCGTCGGGACCGAAGGCATTCACGGGACTGACGGTGAAGCCGTAGCCATGGGTGAAAACCAGATGGCGGTTCAACCAGGTGCGGGAGTCCTTAGGTAGGGCTCCAGTATCGAGTTCACGGGCAGCGATAAACACCATCTGGGAGCCCTGGCGGGCCGGATCGCTGCCCAGGGGATAGCGATCGACGGCCGCGGAGGGAAAGCGGTAGTAGAGGCGTAGCTGTTGGAGTTGGCGGTTGGCCTCCAGCAGGGGCTTGCTGTCCCACAAGCGGATGTTGGCCAGGGTGCCCGGCGCTTGCGCCAGATCGACGGCGGTGAGGTTTTGGCGGGGCTGGAGGGTGCGCGTCTGAACGGATTCAAGGCCGAACGCCTGCCGCGTGGCCGCAATGGACCGCGCCAGATAGGGGGATTCAAGGACCAACTCCCGCGGCTGCACCAAGAACCTCTGCACCAGGGGAGCCACAATCCACTCGGTGATCGGCACGGCCAGGGCCGTTAACGCCAGCGGAATTAGGGCACCACGACGCAGCCACCCCTTGGGCAGCGGCACCAGCAGCCCAAGGGCCGTGAGTAGGAGCAGCCCGCTGAACAGCAGACGCAGGGGCAGGCGCACATGCAGATCCACAAATCCCGCTCCCGAGGCCACCCCGCTGCCCTGCACCATCAGATCGAAGGGCGAGAGAGCATTGCTGAAGGCCGCCATCAGAGCCAGCACCGCAAACTGGGGCTGCAGCACTCGCTGCTGCAGGGAGCTGAGTCCTGGAAAGCGGAGCTCCGAGAGGCTCGTGCCCTCTGTGCAGGTCAGCCAGAGACAGCCAGCCAGGCCAACAACGGCCTGGGCCATCACCACACTGATCAGCAGATGCAACGCCGGCAGCTGCAGCACGGTAAAGCGCAGATCAAATCCCGTAACTGGGTCGACCTCGTGGAAAGGCACCGCCAGGAGAGCAGGCAGCCAGAGGCTCCAACCCCGAGCCAGCGCCGTGGCAGAGCCGGCCAGGGCCGTGGCCAAGCTGATCCGCAGAGTGGTGAGGGGCCAAAGCAGCAACGGCACCAGCAGCCCCGCCGCCAGGGCCACCACGACCAGAGGCCTGAGATCGGCCAACACGGGAATGCCTGTGATCACCTGGCCACTGAAGGGAGCGGCAATGAGGTCCCTGGCCTGCACCATCAGATAGGTGAGTCCTGCCGCCAGCAGCAAAAGCAAGACTCCAAGAACGAGCAGCAGCCGCCTCTGCCCGAGCACAACTAGGGGGGATTTGGGCAGTTCTTTGCTGGCTGCCTGCTGACGCAGACGCCAGCAGCGATTCAGCTGTTGCAGCTGAAGAGGAACACCCAGGCCCATCACAACGGCGAAGCCCAGCAGCTGGAGCAGCCAGCGGCGCATCACCACCATCTCAGCCCCGAACTGGGCAAACCAGAGCCTCTCAATGCCGAGCCTGGCAATCAAGAGCAGCAAGCCGAACAGCAGGGCTAGGGCGGCCAGCCAGCGCAGAGCACCGAAGAGGCTTTCAGCGGAGAAGCGCGGGGAGGGTGCTGTCACCATCGGAGGCTAAGAAGTGAACCCCCCAGGTCAAGGGGCCCAGAAGGAAGAGGCAATACCCGAGTTCCAAGATCGGATATTAAGAAGTCCCGGTTCCACCGCTGCTAACTTCCTATCAATCCTGAGCGTGACTGTGACTGCCACCCTCTCCCGCTCCACCTTCACCGGATTGCGCTGCAAGGAATGCGGCCATCCCTACGAAGCGAGCGCTCGCCACGTCTGCGAAGACGTCTGCTTCGGACCGCTCGAAGTTGTCTACGACTACGAGGCCATCAAAAATCGGGTTAGCCGGGCCACGATCGAGGCCGGGCCCGCTTCTATCTGGCGCTACCGCGAATTCCTGCCGATTGAAGGCGATCCAATTGATGTAGGCACGGGCTTTACGCCACTGCTCAAAGCCGGCAACCTGGCCAAGAGACTCGGCCTCAAGAGCCTCTACATCAAGAACGACGGCGTCAACATGCCGACTCTCTCGTTTAAGGACCGGGTGGTGAGTGTGGCCCTCACCCGCGCCCGGGAGCTGGGCTTCACCACGGTGAGTTGCGCCTCCACTGGCAACCTGGCCAACTCCACCGCCGCCATCGCCGCCCACGCCGGCCTCGACTGCTGCGTGTTCATCCCCAGCGATCTGGAATTGGGCAAGGTGCTGGGCACCTTGATCTACAACCCCACCTTGATGGCGGTGCATGGCAACTACGACCAGGTGAATCGCCTCTGCTCCGAGGTGGCCAACACCTTCGGCTGGGGCTTCGTCAACATCAACCTGCGCCCCTATTACTCCGAGGGCTCAAAAACCCTGGGCTACGAGGTGATCGAGCAGCTGGGCTGGCAATTGCCAGACCACATCGTGGCGCCCCTGGCCTCGGGCTCCCTGTTTACCAAGATTCGCAAGGGTTTTGACGAGTTCATCAAGGTGGGGCTGGTAGAGGAGAAGCACGTGCGCTTCAGCGGCGCCCAGGCCGAGGGCTGCTCCCCGATCGCCCAGGCTTTCGAGGCAGGCCGGGACTTCATCACTCCGGTGAAGCCCAACACGATCGCCAAGTCGATTGCCATCGGCAACCCGGCTGACGGCCCCTACGCCATCGACATCGCCAAGAAGACCAACGGCAGCATCGCCGCCGTCAGCGACCACGAGATCATCGAGGGCATCAAGCTGCTGGCTGAAACCGAGGGCGTTTTCACCGAAACGGCAGGCGGTACCACCATCGCAGTGCTGAAGAAGCTGGTGGAGCAGGGCAAGATCAATCCTGAAGAAACCACCGTGGCTTACATCACCGGCAACGGTCTCAAGACGACTGAGGCGATCGCCTCCTCCATCGGTGAGCCCTACCTGATTGAGGCCCAGCTCGACAGCTTCAAAGCGGCCTGGGCAAAAGCGCAAGCCTCCCACCAGCACTGATCACCAGTAGCACTGATCACCCCAACCATTCCCCACGCCCCTCCAATCCCCGCCATGGCAGTTCAGGTTCTGATCCCCACCCCCCTGCAGAAATTCACCAACGACGAGGCCAGCGTGGATCTAGATGCATCCAGCGTGGATGGCCTGATCGATGCCCTCGAGGGCCGCTATCCAGGGATTAAGGGTCGGTTGTGCGATGAGGCCGGCAAATTGCGCCGCTTCCTCAACGTCTACGTAAACAGTGAGGACATCCGCTTCCTCGACAACCAGGCCACCAGCCTCAGCGACGGCGATGAGGTTTCGATTGTTCCCGCCGTGGCCGGCGGCTGACCGAAGCCTCCGGGCTCGAGCCAACTCCTAATAGTGTTCAGATCCCGCGAGGAGCCAGAGCAATGACCCAGGCCTCGATCCAGTCGATCCCCACTACCGGCTCTGCCCAGTGGCAAGCCAAGGCAGAGCTGTTCGACTACCGCCAGGCTGCCAATCCGGTGCGAGCAGGGCTAACCGAACCTATCCCCCTGCGCCAATGGGACCCAGCCCTGCACCAGTCAGGGCCCACGGCGGTTGTGCCTCTCGATCTCAGCAACGAGCTCGGCTGTAGCGCCCCGGCCACCAGCCCTGGCCTAGCGGCCAACTTTGTGCGCATCGAAGCGGGTGAAGGCCTCAAGGCAGCGGCGAACGCCACCAGCTTGCTGTTTTATGTGCTGCACGGATCGGGCAGCCTCAAGCGTGCTGGCACGCCGCAGCTTGACTGGAGCGCTGGAGATCTTTTTGTATTGCCGGCTGGCGAGCCCCCCCTGCTAACTGCAAAGGCCACCAGCGTTCTTTACTGGGTGCACGACGGCCCCCTGCTCAGCCACCTCGGCGTCGAGGCCAGCACCGCCCGCTTCGAGCCAACCCACTACCCCGCCGCCATGCTGCAGCGCGAACTAGATCAGCTACTCGCCGATCCCAGCTCTGCTCGCAGCAACCGGCTGAGCCTGCTGCTGGCTAACAGCGATCTGCCCCAAAGTCGCACCGTGACCCACACCCTTTGGGCCATGCTCGGAGTGGTGCCTGCTGGCGCCATCCAGCCACCGCACCGCCACCAGTCGGTTGCCCTTGATCTAATCATCGATTGCGACCCGGGCTGTTACACCCTGGTGGGCACGGAGCTCGATACCAGCGGCGCCATCGCCAATCCCCGACGCATCGACTGGCAGTCCGGTGGGGCCTTCATCACACCGCCGGGCTACTGGCACGCCCATGTCAACAGCAGCGAGCGGATGTCCCGGTTGCTGCCGATTCAGGATGCGGCGCTACACACCTACTTGCGCAGCCTCGACATCCGCTTTTCCGGGGGCCTGCAGGGCAACGGCTGAGCCAGCCGGCTGCGGATGGGCCGCATCATGGCTTGTCACCACCGATCTGAAAGCCTCACCCTCGATGGTTTCATCTCGGATCAGCATTTCGACCAGCTCATCCATTAGGGCGCGGCGTGGCTGCAGCAAGGCCACGGCCTGGTCGAGGGCTGAGCTAGCCAGTTCGCGCACCAGGCCATCGATGCGATTGCCGGTTTCTCGCGAATAGGGCGGCTCGGAACGCAACCAGTCGCGGCCGAGGAAAACCTCAGCCCCATCCCCCTCCAAGGCCACCGGGCCAAGACTGGAGAAGCCGTAGCGAGTCACCATCTCCCTGCAGATGCGGGTGACCATATCCAGATCACCACTGGCACCTTGGGTTACCTCAGCGGGACCAAAAACAACCAGCTCAGCTGCACGGCCACCCAAAGCAACCACAAGCCTGGATTGCAGGTAGGCCTTGCTAATCAACCCGGAGTCGAGGATCTCCTCGTCCGGCATCATTCGGGCAAAGCCGCCAACTCCGCCTGAGCGCGGCAGCAGGGTCACCTTGTCGAGGGGATCGGCCTTCGGCACCAAGGTGGTGAGTAGGGCATGGCCCACCTCGTGATAGCCAATCAACCGCTTTTTGGCACTGTCCTGCAGCGGTGCCGCCGTCAGGCCCATGGTGATGCGTTCGAGGGCACCGGCTAGGGCGCCGTCGTCGATCTCGCTCTGGTGATGGCGTGCCGTGAGGATGGCTGCCTCGTTGAGGAGGTTGGCTAGATCGGCCCCAGAAAAACCCGGGGTGCGGCTGGCCCAGGCCGAAAGCGACACCGCCCCAGCCAGGGGGCGGCTACGGGCATGGACCGCAAGGATCGCCTCACGGCCGCGGCGATCTGGCAAGTCAATGGTGATGCGGCGGTCAAAACGACCGGGCCGCATCAAGGCGCTATCGAGCACATCAGGTCGGTTTGTGGCCGCCAGCAGAATTACGCCGGAGTTATCCGCGAAACCATCCATCTCGGTGAGCAGCTGGTTGAGGGTCTGCTCCCGCTCATCGTTGCCGCCACCGATACCAGCACCTCGCTGGCGACCGACCGCATCTACTTCGTCGATGAAAATGATGCAGGGCGCTTTGGCTTTGGCCTTGCGGAATAGGTCTCGCACCCGACTGGCACCAACCCCCACGAACATCTCAACGAATTCGGAAGCGGCCATCGAGAAAAACGGCACGCCGGCCTCGCCGGCAATGGCTCGGGCCAAAAGGGTTTTGCCAGTGCCTGGTGGCCCCACCAGCAACACACCCTTGGGGATCTTGGCGCCCACAGCGGTGAAGCGTTCTGGCTCCTTCAAGAAGGTGACCACCTCCTGCAGCTCCTCCTTGGCCTCACCGATACCGGCCACATCCTCAAATCGCACCGCCACGCCGCCCTCCTCCTGCAACCGGGGCTTACTGCTGCCGAAGCCCATGGCCCGATTGGCCACCTGGGCCGAGCGACGGATCAGGAGGGCTAGTCCAGCCAACAGCAACAGCACCAACAAGCCGTTAGCCACCAGACCAGCCGTAGCGCCATCAGCCCGGTCATCGCGCACGTTGAGGGGCACCTTCGCCTGCTCGGCGGTGCGCAAAAGCAGCTGGTCATTACTGAATACCGGCACCGTGGCCTGGCGTCCGTCGTCGAAGCGCACCCGCACCTCCCGCTGCCGCAACGACAACTCCAGATCCTTGACCTTGCCCGCCCGCAGATCCTTCAGCAACTGGCTGTAGGAGGGAGCGGGGTCGCGAGTCGATAGTCCGTTCAACCGCATGGATTGCCCAATTGGAGAAATGCTGTCGCTCACTAGGTTCTTTCTTTGCACTGAGCTTAGCGATTTGACGAAAGGCCAGGCGACAACGGAAGATCTTGGTTTGATGTAGTGGGCCAGGATGGCTGTTCCTAAGAAGAAAACTTCCCAGGGCAAGCGCAATCAGCGCCATGCCACCTGGAAGGGCAAGGCGGCTGTGGCAGCTCAGAAAGCTCTCTCCATCGGTAAGGCGGTGCTGAGCGGCAAGGCCCAGGGCTTCATTTATCCGGTGGATGAGGAGGGCGACGACGGCGAAAGCTGATCGTCCCAAATCCTCAATTACGACTCTGAGCTAACGCAGCTGCCGCCAGTCCAGCGACGGCGGCTGTCCAGCACGGCGTAGCCACTGGCTAGATCAAGCAGGGGATCCTGATAGAGGGATGGGGGCAGGGAACAAAGGCTGGCGCGCACCACGCGATCCAGCTCAGTCGCCGGCAACCAGGCATCGCCGCGGCGGCGCTGTTTCGCTTCCGCCTGCAGGCGCCAACGGCGCGGTGATTGCCAGCTTTGGGGACGCAGCAGCCATAGCTGGGCGCAGCGCTGCCAAAGCGGCTGATAAGCCTCAAGAGCTAGGTCCCAGTGGGGCAGCCAGGCCAGCTCCTCGGGGTTGAGCCCGGCCGGGGGCTGAATAGTGGCAAGGGATTCACTCCCCAGCGAGCGGCAACCGAGCAGCCAGCCCTCCAGCAGCAACACCTCCGCTTCCACCAGCTCCTCAGCAGAGCGGTCACCCAGGCCACCCCGCAGGGTCTTGTCAAAGCGAGGCAGGCGCAGGGCGCCGCCGGCCTGCCAGGCGTCGAGACAATCCAGAGCCAGGGTCACGTCATGACAGCCCGGCGGCACCCGGGATACGCCAAAAGGGTTGCCTTCAAGCGCACGTTGCCGCTGCTCCCAGGGCAGGTAAAAGTCGTCGATTGAGGCCACCGCCAGCCCCAGCCCTAGGCCGGCGGCCCGTTGCTGCAGCACTCGAGCCATGGTGGATTTACCAGCACCCACCGGCCCATTGAGGGCCAGCACCGCGCGCTGGCCCCTGCGGCCCAGCAGCTGCAACTGGGCCAGCAGGGGTTGCACAAACCTGCGATCTAGCTGGGAATCCATCAGGTGCCGAGCTTGAAGGCCTCAATAACCACTGCGTACACCATGCCAATGCGCAGGTTGTCGACCAGCACCCAGCCGAGTCCGGGCGTGGCTCGAACCAAACGGCCGCGCAAGCGCACGACCAGCTCCACCAGCAGCACCATTGTGAGCACCGCCATCGGGCGCCCACCGGGCATCTCCAGCAGCACGTATGCCGTGAGGTTGCTGCCGGCGTAGAAGCCCAGCAGCAGGGCCAAAACCACGCTGCTGCGGAGGCGCCAATTGCCTCGCAGATTGCCCAGCAGCTGGGCTCCTAGCCGCTCGATAGCCCGATTGAAGCGGGTGGGCTGCAGGTTCGAACGCGTCACGTTGGCGAATCCTCCAGCAAAGCCTGGACATAGGAGAGCGTGATCTGCCCGCCTTGACAAGCGGGCCCCCGCAGCACGGCCGCCCCGGCGCCCAACTGATCCACCACCGCCCGCGCCCGCGCAAAGCGCTGCGGCGGTTCCGCACTGCCATAGTGACTAAGGGTGAGCAGGCAGGCCAGTCCGGCGCTGGCGGCGGCCGCAAGTCCGTTGCCGGAATCTTCCAGGGCCAGAGCCGTGCTGGCGGGGCAGCCCAGCTGCTGCAGGGCCAGCCGGTAGGCCTCCGGATCGGGCTTCTTGCGGGCCACATCTTCACCGCACACCCAGAAGGCGAAATGCTGGCAGAGCCCCCCCAGCAAGTGCTCCGCCAGGGCCGCCACCGCGGCGCGAGCGCTGGTGGTCACGATCACCTGGCTCAGGCCAGCTGCTCCAGCAGCAGCGATCAGCTCGGCCACCCCGGGGCGTAGCCGCAGCTCGCCGGCGGCCACCAGAGCTCCGTAATGGTGTTGCTTGCGGGCCTGCAGCTCAGCGACCATCTCGGGCGGCGGCGGCTCCCCCAGCAGCTCCGCGAGAGCAGCAGTGATCCGCTCCCCGCCACCGCTGATGGCCAGCAGCTCGCCATAGCGGGCGGCATCCCAATGCAGGGGCACACCAACGTCGGCAAAGGCCCGGTTGAAGGCCAAGCGATGGCCATCCCGCTCGGTCTCCGCCAGGGTGCCGTCGACATCCCAGAGCAGGGCTTGCAGGGCCATCAGCTGCTCGCACCAGGACTTATCAGGCTAGGGCTCATCGCTTCTGGGGGATGCGGCCTAGCAGCAGGTCCCGCACAATGACTTGGTACCGGTTGTTAAGTAGTTGCTGCCAGCCCTCCAAGAGCAACGCTGGCACCTGCCCGCTCCATTGGCGCCTGGCGCCCTGCAGGCAGCGCCGGCCAGCGATCCCCTGCCCGAACCACTGCTGGCACTGCTCAGCCGCCGGGGCTTCACTAGCCCGGAGGCCATCGCCGCCCTGCTGGATCCGGAGGCGGCACCGGCTGCCGGGCGTCACTTCCCCGACCTGGCCAAGGCCGTCGCGCGGCTGAAGCGCGCCTGCAGCCAGGGGGAAGCGGTGGCGATCTGCGGCGACTACGACGCCGACGGGATGACCAGCACGGCCTTGCTGGTGGGGGTGCTGCAGCGCCTTGGCGCCAGGCCGATCGCGGCGATCCCCAGCCGCATGGATGAAGGCTACGGCCTCAACGCCGCCATGGTGGAGAAGCTGGCGGAGCAGGGGGTCGCCCTGCTGGTGACCGTCGACAACGGGGTGTCTGCCCTTGAGGCCCTGGAGCGGGCCAAAGCCCTTGGCGTCGAAGCGATCCTCACGGACCACCACACGATTCCCGATCCGCTGCCACCGCACCTGGCCCTGCTCCATCCCCAGCGCACCCCGCCCGGATCCCCCTATCGGGGCCTGGCGGGGGTTGGACTGGCCTATGTGCTGGCGGCGGCGCTCTGCCAAAGCCTGCGGCACACCGACGGCCAGCAGATTGCTCTCAATCTGTTTTGTATCGGCACGATCGCCGACATGGCTCCGCTGGTGGGGGTAAACCGGCGCTGGCTGATCGATGGCCTGCCCGAGCTGGGCCGCAGCCCCCTGGTGGGGCTCCAGGCCCTGCAACAGCTAGCTGGCCTCGACGAGACGCCCCTCGATGCCCAGGCGGTGGGCTTCCAGATCGCGCCGCGGATCAACGCCGTCGGCCGGCTTGGTGATCCCCAGCTGGTGGTGGAGTTGCTCACCACCGAAGATCCAAGCCGGGCGCTTGCCCTGGCCCGCGATTGCGAGGCGCTCAACCGCCAACGCCGCGACCTCTGCACCGCCATCGAAGCGGAGGCCCTGGCCCTGCTCGAGGCCGATGGTCCCCAGCGCCCGGCCTTCCTGCTGCTGGCCCAGAACCACTGGCACCACGGCGTGATCGGCATCGTGGCCGCCCGGCTGGTGGAGCGCTTCGGCCTGCCCGCCGCCCTGCTCGCTGGCGAGGGCAACGGCCGCCTGCGGGCCTCTGTGCGGGCTCCCCGGGGCTTTGCGGTGGACGGGGCCCTGCAGCAGTGCGCGTCCCTGCTGGAGCGCTTCGGCGGCCACCCCGCCGCCGGGGGCTTCACCGTGCGCGCCGAGCAGGTGGCAGCCCTGCACGAGCAACTCAACCAACTGGCCCAAACCTGGCTGCAGCAGGCAGGCCATGGCACCCCGGTAGAACCGGAAGCCCTGCTCAGCTTCGAGCAGATCAACCGCAGCTTTTACCGCCAGCTGCAACGGCTCGAGCCCTTCGGCATCGGCCACCCCCAGCCCGTGTTCTGGAGCCAGGGCTGCCAGGTTGCGACCCAGAAGCTGTTGCGCGGCGGCCACCTGCAACTGGAGCTGCGCCAGGGCGAGGCGAGCCTGCGCGCCATGGGCTGGCGCTGGCAGGGTGAAACCAACCTGCCGGCCTTGCTGGATGTGGCCTACCGCCTGCGGCTCGACTCCTGGCAGGGGGAGGAGCGGCTACAGCTGGAGCTGGTGGGCTTGCGAGCCAGTGCTGGTGGAGCCGTTGATGGTGGTGAGGTGGTGTTGCAGCACCACAACCGCACCTACTGGTGTCGCCGCGAGGGGGCTGGGCTGGTGGTGCGCAATGCGGCCGGCGACGAACTCACAAGCGCCGAGGGCGCCAGCCACGACCACCCCTACGTACGAGGCCTGATGCAGGATGCTGCCCTGGCCTTGGGCCTGGTCGCCTGAGATGTCCTTACCCCTAAACCGCGGCCAGCTCCACTTCCTGTTGCAGCTCCTGCTTTTAGGGCTGCTGGTGGGCTTGGCTTGCTGGCCCCTGAATCTGGTGGACCACGCCCAGGAGCTGCTGCTGCAGCGCTTGCCCAACTTTGCCGGCGGGGCCTGGACGCTGCAGGGCCTGGCGATAGCCCTGGCGCCGGTGCTGGTGATGCCAGCCCTGCTTTGGCTTCAGGCCGGCCCCTGGGGCCGGGGTTCGGGCTCGGGCATACCCCAAACAATCGAGAGCCTCGAGAATCCCGAGCAGGCCGCTGCTTTGATGGCACCCTTCGCCACCGTGGCGCGGCTCTGCCTCTGGACGGCGGCCAGCCTGGCCCTGATGCCCCTCGGCCGCGAGGGGCCCGTGGTGCAGTTGGGAGCGGCAGTGGCCTACGCCCTGCGGCAACGCTTCCCCCGCTTGCTGGCCAAACTCAGCACCCAGAGTCTGATGGCAATCGGCGCCGGCGCCGGCCTAGCGGGGGGCTTTAACAGCCCGCTGATGGGAGCTGTGTTTGTGGTGGAAGAACTCACCGGACGCTTCCAAACAGCCGTGCTGTGGCCGGCAGTAGTGGTCTGCTCAGCAGCAGCCCTGGTGAGCAATCTCGCTGGCACACCACTTTTCACCCTGGGCATGGTTCAGACCACCCAGCCGGAATGGCAGCAACTGCTATGGGCCCTGCCGGTCGGGGTGGGTGGCGGCCTGCTGGGCGGCCTGTTCAGCCGCATCCTCTGGCGGAGTTCGGCCCTGCTGCGGCAGCGAGTACGACAACGGCCCCTGGCCTGGGGGCTGGGGCTGGGAGTGGCCCTTGGCCTGATCGCCGTGGCCAGCGGTGGCTGGAGCGGTGGTGATGGCGAAGCCCTGATGGCTCAGCTGCTTGAAGGTCGCGGCAGCTTGCCGGTGCCCGGCTCGCCCCTCAGCGTGATCGGCTGGCTGCTGGTGGTGGCAGCCCGATTGGTGGCACCGATTTTGGCCTTGGCAGCGGGAATACCCGGGGGCCTGATTGATCCAGCCTTCGCCATTGGGGCCCTGTTTGGCAGCGGCAGCCTGGAGCTGCTTGGGGACAGCAGCGAGCTTGGCCTAGCCCTAGGTATGGCGGCAGCCCTAGCCGGGGCTACCCAGTTGCCCCTGATGACGGTGCTGTTTGCCCTGCGCATGGCAGGGGATCAGCAGTGGCTCTTCGGCATCCTGCTGAGCGCCGTGGTGGGTGCCTATGTGGGCCGCCAGATCCAGCCTGAGCCGATTTATCACGCCCTCTGGAACCTCGGCCGAAGTGGCGATCAGAGTGCGCCGCGGCGGTAGAAGAGCACGAAGATCACGGCAGGACCAGCCAGGGTGATCAGCGCCAGGGCGGCAAAATTGGCGATCAGGTGGAAGTCGATACCCATGGAGATTGCTGCCGCAGAGCAGTAGTCGCTGTGGACACAGGTTAGGGGTCGATCCCAGCGGCCCATGACTGCCGGCAGGCTCTGTGACGGCTTGTCACAGCGGCAGTAAAGCCTTGAGCTGTGGCTGAATGGAGTTAATCGCTGCAGGGGGATGGCCAGGGACGATCGGGCCCATTGGGGATGCATCAGCGGCTGCGGAGCCTGCTGTCGGCTGGATCCCAGTCTGCGTCAGGAAGCAATCGAGGCGCTTAGCCCAGAGCAGCAGGAGCAGTATCTGGCCATGGTTGGCCCCGATGGCTGGTGCATCAACTTCAACACCGGCGCGCGTATTTGCCGCATCTATGCGGACCGACCTGACTTCTGCAACGTGGCCAACCTGGTGCAGCTGTTTGGCACGGTTGACGATCCAGGCGCCGGCGACCGCCTGGCTATTGGCTGCTGCCTGCAACAGATCCGCAGTGAATACGGAGGCCGTGGCAGGGTAATGAAGCGCTTTAGGCGTGCCATACGGAAGCGTTTATGAGCAGCGAACCCGATCCAAGCGCCAACCGGGCAGGCAGTTGGGGTGCCGCCTTCCTGACCACCTTCACCACGGTCTTCCTGGCTGAGCTTGGGGACAAGACCCAGCTCGCCGCCCTCCTGCTCTCTGCCCAATCAGGCAGGCCAGTTGTCGTGTTTGTTGGCGCCTCCCTGGCCCTCATTAGCTCCAGCCTGGTGGGGGTGTTACTGGGCCGCTGGCTGGCCAAGGTGATGCCGCCACAGCAGTTGGAGCGCCTGGCGGGAATCCTGATGGTGGCCCTGGGCCTGTGGCTGGGCCGGCAAGCCGTATTGGGCCTGGTTCCCAGCCCCTCCGACCTTCCCCTCTCCTAACCGCAGCGCTACGCCATGCCCTTCGCCCTGCTCGCTTCCACCTTCGCCACAGTGTTTTTGGCTGAGCTGGGAGACAAAACCCAGCTGGCCATCGTGACCATCAGTGGCACCTCAACCCGCCCTGGAGCGGTGTTTGCTGGCAGTTCCGCTGCCCTGGTGCTGGCCAGCCTGCTGGGCGCAGCCGCAGGCGGCTCCCTATCCGCCGTGATCCCCACCAATGCCCTGCAGCTGGCAGCCTCGGTTGGCTTTCTGGTGATCGGCGCACGCCTGATCCAGCGATCGAGCAGCCCGGAAGCCGAAGAATCGTCAGCTGATTAATATCAGCAAATGAAGGCCTTGGCGGCCGTGGGCATCGCTCCGAGTCCAGTCCGCCATCAACCGGCTTCAGTCCAGCCACCGCCCCTGCACCCCGGGTTCTCCGGGGCGGCCCCCTGCCAACCAGCCCTCCCATCGATGAAGTTCACGGTCGCCGACCTGCTCGACCAGCTGCCCGCCCAGGAAGCCCTGCCGCTGACAAAGCTGGAAAAAGCCCTGGGCATCAGCCAAAAAGCTGAAAAGCAGCAGCTTCAGATCGGCCTCGACGGGCTCAGCCGCCTTGGCCTGCTGGAGGTCAGTGAGGACGGCGTCGCCCGCCGCGAAGACCCTGAACTGATCGCAGCACGGCTGCGTTGCTCCAGCAAAGGCTTTTGCTTTGCCCTGCGCGAAGACGGCGGCGAAGACATCTACATCCGCGATCACCAGCTCAACCACGCCTGGAATGGCGACCGAGTGCTGGTCAAGGTGACCCGCGAAGGCGGCCGTCGCCGCTCACCCGAGGGCGGGGTGCAGTGCGTTCTTGAGCGCCACACCACCTCGCTGCTGGCCCAGGTCGAGCAGCAGGATGAGCGTCTGGTGGCCACCCCCCTAGACGACCGCCTGCTAACGGCGGTGGAGCTGCCGGCTGGCGACGCCGCCCATCTCGATGGCGAACAGGCATCGGTGGTGGAAGTGCTGGTGGACCGCTATCCGGTGGGGCAATTTGCCCCTCAGGGTCACGTGGCGCGCAGCCTGCCTGTAAACGGGGGGGAAGCAGCCGACCTAGACCTGCTGCTGACCAAGCACCGGCTCCACAGCCGCCCCCAGCCACCACGGGCAACCCTCAAAACCCTGGCCGCCAAGGAGCGCATCGACCTCACGGCCCAAGCCACCCTGCTGCTTGAACCATGGAGCGGCAAGGAAGCCCCCGCTCTGCCAGCCCTGGGCATTGAGGAGCGCGACGGCGGCTGGACCCTGTGGGTGCACACCCCGGCCATCGCAGAGCGCTTCAGCGCCGGCAGCACCCTGGACACCTGGCTTCGCAACCAGGCTGACGCTTACTGCACCGGAAACCAGTGGCTACCGCTGCTGAGTCCAGCCCTGGCCAAGGCCAGTTCCTTCAAGGTCGGAGAGGTGCAGGAAGCCCTGTCGGTGGCCCTGGAGCTGGGCGCTGACGGCAGCCTTGAGCACTACCGCTTTAGCCGCAGCCAGATCAATCCCGTGGCGGCAGTCGGTTTGGAAGCACTAAATGCCCTGGCGGAGCGCAAACCCAAGAGCCGCACCGTGCCAGCAGCGCTCAAGGGGCTGAAGGAGCAGCTGGGCCTGCTGGAGCAGCTCATCGCTGTCACTGGCCTGCTGCGCCAAAGGCGGCAAGCGGCAGGATCCCTCGACCTCAACCTGCCCCTGCCCGCCATCGACAGCCTGGGAGATCTGGCTGTGCCCGGCCCCGACAGCGCCCTAGCTGGCTGGCTTGTGAGCCTGGAGCCCCACCATCCCTTGGCCCTGATGCGCGAAGCGGTGCTGCTAGCCGATCAGGCCCTAGGCCAGCACCTGGCAACTTTGGAACTGCCGGCGATATATGCCACCAATGCCCTGGCGGACCCCAGCGACCTCAACGACGTTGCCCGGGCTGCTCTGGCCCTCGACATCCCGCTGGAGCTGAGCGAAGAGGGCAATGCCAGTGCGGCTGAATTGGCCGCCGCCTTCGCTGGCACCGACCGCAGCCGGGCCCTGCAGCAGCAACTGCAGGCCATCCTCAAACCGATCCAGCTCAGCACCAGCCCCGGACCCCATGCCCTGGCCGGCCTGCTGGAAGAGGGGGCGGCCCTAGCCCCCTGGTGCTGCCCAACCCTGCACTACGCCGACCTCTGGAACCAGCAACTGCTGGTACTGCTGCTCACCGAGGGCAAGGACCGCCCCAGTGTGCGCCACAAAACCACCGTCGATCTGGCATCGGATGCCTGCCACGGCGCCATCGACTGGCCGCTGCTGGCCCCTAGCCAGCTCACTCCCTACCTGGAAGTGCAGGAGCATGGGCTGGTGCAGCGTCTCAATGGCCGGCGCCGCTTTTTATCTGAACTACAGGCCGACCTGCTGGCCATGCTGCAGGCCCGCCAAGCCGAGCCCTTAGTGGGGCAGGTGCTTCCTGGGGTAATCAGCGGTGTGCAGAGCTACGGCTTCTTCGTGGAGGTGCCCCCTTCCCAGGTGGAAGGCCTGGTGCACGTCAGCTCCCTTAAGGACGACTGGTACGAGTACCGCTCCCGCCAAAACCGGCTGGTGGGACGCAAAAACCGTCGCACATACATGCTGGGTGACCAGGTGCAGGTGGAGATCCAGAAGGTGGATGCCCTGCGCCACCAGATCGACCTGGCCGTGGTGCTGCCCGAGGGCTACGAGAGCGAGACGGCCGACTCCTATCCCCAAAACCAGGACCAAAACCAGTACCAAAACCAGGACCATGACGAGATCGACCCCTTCGCGCCCATCGCGGTGCTGAGCGAGGTCTGAGCCATGGTTCGGCCATCCGGAACCAGCTCCGGAACGGGGCCGGTGGTGCTGGCCGTTTCTGGCGCCTCTGCCCAGCCCCTCGCCCAGCGGGCCCTGCAATTGCTGCTGGAGGCCGGAGAAGCGGTGGAGCTGGTCACCTCGCGAGGAGCCATTGGCGTCTGGCAGGCCGAACTGGGACTGAGGGTGCCCTCAGAACCTGATGCCCAGGAAGCCTTTTGGCGGGAACGCACCGCTGTCAGCACCGGGCAGCTGCGCTGCCACCGCTGGAACGACCAGGCCGCTGGCATTGCCAGTGGCAGCTTCAAAACCCGCGGCATGGTGATCCTGCCGGCCTCCATGGGAACCGTGGGGCGCATCGCTTCTGGGGTAGCACTGGATCTCGTGGAGCGGGCCGCCGATGTTCACCTCAAGGAGGGTCGCCCCCTTGTGATCTGCCCGAGGGAAACCCCCTGGAGCCTGGTGCACCTCCGCAACCTCACGGCCTTGGCCGAGGCTGGTGCCCGCATCGCCCCGCCGGTGCCTGCCTGGTATCACCAACCCCAATCGATCGAAGACATGGTGGATTTTCTGGTGATCCGCGTCTTTGACGTGCTCGGCTACGAGCTCGGCAACCTGCGCCGTTGGCAGGGGCCGCCGCACCAGCCAGGATCCCCTGGGGCACCAGCCGCCGGGTCTACTTCCCCCTAGGCCGCCCTCCTCACCCCAGTCGATCCATTGGCCCTGCTGCAACGCCTGCTGCTGCTCCCCCTGCTGGCTCCCCTGCTGCTGGTGCTGCTGGTAGGCGCCCTAAACCCCCGACCCAATGCGGCCCTGCGCCTGCTGGTTTGGACCAGCCCGGCCCTGCCAATCGGAGCCTGGATAGCCCTGGCCGCCAGCGCGGGAGCCGGGCTGAGCGCCGCCGGAGCCGCCCTAGCCCTGCGCACTGGGCCGCTCACCCTGCGCCGTCAAGTGCGCGGCGGCGCCAGTGCCCCCGAGGAGAACTGGAGGCAGCCGCAGCAGCAAAACCAAAGCGAGCCAGCAAGGCCAGCCCCTCGAGCCGCAGCCGGGCCGCAGAGACCCCCTGGCGAACCAGCCCCAACCGTTGCCGTGCCCTTCCGGGTGATTCGCAAAGGCAGCAATCCAGCTTCAGAAGGCGAACCGGTGGTGGCCCAGGCCGCTGCCGTGGGTGATGGCTGGGACATCCCCAGCAGTGACGACTGGTGAGCTAACTGCCTGGCAACCTGCGTAAAGTCCAAGGACGATGCCGAAAGGGGCCTGCAACGGTGAGCGAATCCGCCCAGCCAGCCGCCAAAGATCAACCCGCAAAGGCCAAACCGCCTGCAGTGGAAGACCAGCCGTTTGAGATCTTTGTGCCTCAGCTACTGATCCCGGCCCTGGCCAAAGAGATCCAGGGCTACGGAGGAGCTGCTGCCGAACTGGCCTTTGTTCAAGGAGCCATGCCCGTGGTGGGGTCGGAGTGCTGGATGATTCAAGGGGAGCTGCCGGGTCGGCGTCGCTTCTGGCTGTGCTTCACCAAACCAGATATCAGTTCAGCCAAAACGGTGGCTTTGGCAGAGGCAGGCGGCCAGCCAAGCCTGCTGGAGTCGTTTCTGATCGACGAGAAGAAGATGAGCCTGGCGCTGCTGGTATCGCGGCTGGTGCAGCGGCTCAACGGTCAGAAATGGCTCGGCCCGAACTGACTGCCACGCCCTCTACGATGCAGGAACTGCCGTAAGCCGCAAGCCTCGATGGTGCCTCCAGCCGCAACTGCCAGCGCTACCACCAGCCCCAGTCAAGCCTCTGCGGGCTCGTCCGGTGCACCAGCCGTCAAAGATCCGGCCAAAGACACGATCCTGACGCCCCGCTTCTACACCACAGATTTCGACGCCATGGCGGCGATGGATCTGCGGCCAAATGAGGTGGAGCTTGAGGCCATATGCGAGGAGTTCCGCAAGGATTACAACCGTCACCACTTCGTGCGCAACGGCGAGTTTGAGGGGGCAGCCGAGAAGCTAGATCCTGACACCCGCAGGGTTTTCGTTGAGTTTCTTGAGCAGAGCTGCACCTCTGAATTTTCTGGCTTCCTGCTCTACAAGGAGCTCAGCCGCCGCATCAAAACCAAAAATCCGCTGCTTGCCGAGTGCTTTGCACACATGGCGCGCGATGAGGCCCGCCATGCCGGCTTCCTCAATAAAGCCATGGGAGATTTTGGGCTGCAACTGGACCTGGGCTTCTTGACCGCCAGCAAGTCGTATACCTTCTTCAAGCCTAAATTCATCTTCTACGCTACCTACTTGAGCGAGAAGATTGGCTACTGGCGCTACATCGCCATCTATCGCCACCTAGAGAAAAATCCAGAAAGCAAGATCTTCCCGATTTTTAACTTCTTCGAGAATTGGTGCCAAGACGAGAACCGCCACGGCGATTTCTTTGATGCCTTGATGAAGGCTCAGCCAGACACCGTGCGCGGCTTCACTGCCAGGCTTTGGTGCCGCTTCTTCCTGCTGGCAGTATTTGCCACCATGTATGTCCGAGACGTTGCTCGCAAAGAGTTCTACGAAGCCCTGGGCCTCGATGCTCGCGAATACGACAAGGTCGTGATTGCTAAAACCAACGAGACCTCCGCCAGAGTGTTCCCCGTGGTGCTGAATGTTGACCATCCCAAGTTCTACACCCGCCTAGAACGTCTGGTTAGCAACAACGCCAAGCTCAGCGAGGCCGACGCAAGCGGTGCTCCTGGAGCAATAAAAGTATTGCGCAAGCTGCCTTATTGGATCGCCAATGGCGCAGAAATGGCCAAGCTTTATTTCACCCCTGCTATCCGCAGCGAGCAATTCCAGCCCTCAGTGCGCTGAGCAAGTTCGCTGAGCAAGTTCGCTGAGCAAGTGCGCTGATTTTTTTCTTGGGCCTGGCCTGCCTTTGCCTGGCCTGCAGTTACATCATTCCTTCGCTGAGTTCTTTTGGTTGCCTCCAAACCAGTTGTTCTCCAGTCGGCTGCAGCCCAGCCGGCAGTGGTAGCGGCAGATGCATTTGATCAAAGCTGGATGCTGCGGCTGGAGGCCTTACTGGCGAGCGGCAGGGCAGCAGGTGCCGATTTAGTTGAGATTTTCTTAGAGCGCACCGACCACCTCGGCATCTTGGCTGAGCAGGACACCATAACCAGCGTCAGCCCTGCCTTCGGCATGGGCGCTGGTATTCGGGTGTTCCTGGGCGACCGCGATGGCTTTGTTAGCACCAACGACCTGAGTGAACGCGGCCTGATGCAGGCCCTTGAGCAAGCCCTCGGCATGCTCGGATTGAGCCACAGCAGCAGCAACTCCAGCCCCTTCGAAGGTCTGCAGGTGATGCGCGATTTCGCCGCCGCCAAGCTGGACTGGCTTGATAGCTGCCCTTGCCTGGCTGAAGCCACCTTGAAGCTGCTGGAGGGCACCTGCCGCCTCGATCACCACGGCAGCCACCTACAGGCCAGGCGCGGCAGCTACTCCCGCGACTGGCAGTCGGTGCTGGTTGCTGCCAGTGATGGCACCTTTGCCCGCGATATCCGCCTGCACCAGTCCCTCGGTTTAAACGTGCTTGCCGCCGACGGCGACCACCGCGCCGGCCTCGGCCGCCGCTACGGCACCTCCGATCGCCCCGATGACCTGCGCCAATGGGACGCGGACGCCGCCGCCCAGGAGGTGTGCTCGAGTGTGGGCACCATGCTCTACGCCGATTACGTCGAAGCCGGTCAGATGCCTGCGGTGCTGGCCAACCGCTTCGGCGGCGTGATTTTTCATGAGGCCTGCGGCCACCTGCTGGAAACCACCCAGGTGGAGCGGGGCACCACCCCCTTTGCCGAAATGGTCGGCCAATCCATTGCCCACGAAGCCGTCACGGCCATCGATGAAGGCCTCAGCGACGGCGCCTTCGGCTCCCTTTCCATGGACGACGAAGGCATGGAGCCCCAGCGCACCGTGCTGATCGAAAACGGGGTTCTCAAGCGCTTCCTCAGCGATCGAGCCGGCGAGCTGCGCACCGGCCACAGCCGCACGGGCAGCGGCCGGCGCCAGGGCCATACCTTTGCTGCTGCCAGCCGCATGCGCAACACCTTCATCGCCGCCGGCCCCCACACCCCCGAGCAGCTGATCGGCTCCGTCGACAAGGGGCTCTATTGCAAATCGATGGGCGGCGGCAGCGTCGGCCCCACCGGCCAGTTCAACTTCGCCGTGGAGGAGGGCTACTTGATTGAAAACGGCCAGCTCACCAAACCGGTAAAGGGGGCCACCCTGATTGGCGAAGCCAAGGAGGTGATGCCGCGCATTTCGATGTGCGCCAACGACCTGGAACTAGCAGCGGGCTTCTGTGGCTCCGTGAGCGGCAGCATCTTCGTGACCGTCGGCCAGCCCCACATCAAGGTGGATTCAATCACCGTGGGAGGACGCTGACCATGACCCAGCCCACCATCCAGACCCTGAACGCCGAGGCCCTCAGCGGCCGGCTCCAGCAACTCGCCCAAGGCGCCGGCATCCAGCAATGGGATCTCGGCGCCTCCTGCAGCACCGACACCTCCGTGCAGGTAGACCGCGGCGAAGCCAAACAGATGAAAGGGGCCCAACGCAGCGCCATCACCTTGCGGGTGTGGAACGGCGACGGCCTAGTTGGCATTACCAGCACCTCAGACCTCAGCGATTCCGGCCTGGCCCGGGCCTTGAGCGGCGCCCGCGACGCCAGCGCCTTTGGCAATGCGGAGGAAACCCCGGCGTTCTCGACCCTGGCCACCGCACCCCTGGCCCCACTAGATCAACCGCTGCATCAACCCCAGCCGATCCTCAGCCTGCTGGACACCCTCAAACAGGCCGAACGGCAACTGCTTGATCGCCACATAGCCATCGGCACAGTTCCCTACAACGGCCTGGCCCAGCGCAGCAGCGAGCGCCTCTATCTCAACAGCGAGGGGGCTTGCCGCCACCAGACCCTGACCACCGCCAGCCTCTACCTCTACGCCAGGGCAGAGGAAGCCGGTCGCAAACCACGCAGTTCCGGTGCCGTGCGCCTGGCCTACGGCACCACCGAACTCGACATCGCCGGCTGCATCGAAGAGGCCGCCGAGCGCACGATCGCCCACCTTGACTACGCACCGATCGAAACTGGCTACTACACCTGTGTTTTCAGCCCGGAAGCCTTCCTCGACTTGATCGGGGCCTTCAGCAGCCTGTTCAATGCCCGGGCCGTGCTCGATGGGGTGAGCCTCAGCCACCGCGACTCCCTCGGCGACAGCGTTGCCGTGCCCTTTCTGAGCATCCGCGATAACGGCCTGCACCCCGGCAATGTGGGCGCCTCTGCCTTCGATGGCGAGGGCACCCCCACCGCGCCCCTAGACCTAGTGGCTGGGGGCGTGCTGAAAAACTTCCTGCACTCGGAGGCCACGGCCCGAGCATTTGGGGTGGCGCCCACCGGCCATGCCGGCATGGGAGCAAAGGTGTCTGTGGGGGCCGATTGGTTCGAGATTGGGGCTACCCCTGGCAGCGACGGCGGCCAGCAGGGTCTAGATCGCTTAAACCATTCCGGCCCCGTTGTGGTGATCGACTCCCTATCAGCCCTGCATGCTGGAGTTAAAGCCAGCCAGGGTTCCTTCTCCTTGCCTTTTGACGGCTGGTTGGTTGAGGGTGGGGTCAGCCGCTCGATCGAAGCCGCCACCGTCGCCGGCGACATCCGCACCGTGATGAAGGCGATCGTCGGCTTTGAAGGCCTAGCCAAGATCACCCCAGATGGCCTCTGCCCCTACGTCTGGGTGGAAGGGCTCTCGATCACCGGCGAGGCCTGATCATCTGTCGTTGAAGATCCTTGTCCTTGAAGATTCTGTTTTGGGGCACCCCCGCCTACGCGGTGCCCAGCCTTGATGGGCTGGTAGCGGCAGGGCACGAGGTGGTGGGGGTGGTTACCCAGCCTGATCGGCGGCGGGGGCGGGGCAAGGACTTACTGCCAAGTCCTGTCAAGGCACGCGCCCTTGAGCTAAGCCTGCCGATATTCACGCCGGAGCGGATCCGCCGCGAGCCCGAGCTCCAGGCCAGGCTTGGCGCCCTCGGCGCCGATGTGTCCATTGTGGTGGCATTTGGCCAGATCCTGCCGCCAGAGGTGCTGGCCCAGCCCCCCCTGGGCTGCTGGAACGCCCACGGCTCCCTACTGCCCCGCTGGCGTGGCGCCGGACCGATCCAGTGGTGCCTACTGCAGGGCGACAGCAGCACCGGCGTCGGGATTATGGCCATGGAGGAGGGCCTCGATACCGGGCCGGTGCTGCTGGAGCGCTCTATCTCCATTGGCCTGCTGGAGAACGCCCAGCAGCTGGGGCAGCGGCTCGCCCAGCTCAGCGCCGAGCTGCTGGTAGAGGCCCTGCCGCGCATCGAAACCGCCGGAACGGGACCAGAAACCGAACGGCTAGCCCGGCTCGGGGTTCGTGTCCAGGGAGAAGTGGGCCTTAGCTACGCCCGGATGCTCACCAAAGACGACTTGTTAGTCGACTGGAACCAGTCGGCTCTGGAAATTCATCGTCGGGTGATGGGCCTGTACCCCGGCGCCGTCACCCAGTGGCAGGGCAAGCGGCTGAAACTTCTAGCCACCGAACCTCTGGTCGCCAGGCTCGCTTCTCAACTGAGCCCAGAAGCCCGCTACTTACTAGCGGAGCCAGGAGTGTTGTCGAAGGGATCGTTGTCGGCAGCAGCGGCACCAGGAACCGTGCTGGCGCTCGCTGCCGATGCGGGCCTCGTGGTTGGCACTGCTGGCTGCCCATTGCTGGTAAGAGCAGCCCAACTGGAGGGCAAGTCACCTGCCCAAGGCCAGAGCTTGCTGCAACAACTGGGCTGCAGCGCAGGTGATCAGCTTGGGATCACCTAGACCCAACTTAAGTTCTGTGTTGCTAGGTCTCCCTCACTTTTCGGCGCTAGTAACCGCAGCTAGAGAGGAAGGAGACCTTGCTCGGCAACCATGGGAGACGAACTGTCCTATGTCGGCGAAACCGGCAATGGTTGCTTGATCTACAGGGAAACGACAGGCCGCTACGTGGTCAGCCATGAGCAACAGCCCCACTTGCACCACCGGGTAGCAAACCTGGCCAGCGCCTATGCCACCTGTCACGGTTTTGAAATGGGGCGACAGAACAGCGGGCTCCTAGCTGCCCAGGCAGCTGGTTGATCCTCAAGGCTCGCCCGCAGCCAGGGGAGCGGCAACTGCCTTGCGGTGGATTGCGTGCAGCCCCTCAAGTTGGTTATGCACAGACAACAGCTGGTCGAGGATGTGCTGGCTGTTGTCGATGCGCCCCAGGGCCAGCAGCATCGACTCGATCTGAACCTTGCAGTCGATCAGGACGCGGCATTCAGGGGATCCGGGCTCGTAGGGCATTGAGGGAGATATCAACGTCCCCATCCGAGCGGAGACAACCCTTAGCCGGTGTGTCGATTGCTGCCGTTAGGGCTTTGATCAACGCCCAGAGCTGTAGCGACCCCGGCGGCCCCCATCGCTGCCGCTGCGGGAGGGTCCGGCTGGGGGGCCACCCCTGCGGGCACCACCGCCCCTGCCCTTACCCCGACCACCGCTGAGATCCAGGGGTGGAGCAGAGAGCACCTTGGGCTCAAAACCGGGCACCTCCTGCCGCGGCAGACGGGTGCCGATCATGCGCTCAATGGCCCGCAGCAGCTCACTTTCCTCAGCTGCCACCAGGGAAATTGCGTGGCCGTTGTGGCCGGCCCGGCCGGTGCGGCCGATCCGGTGTACGTAGTCCTCCGCCTGGTTCGGCAGGTCCAGGTTGACCACGTGGGGCAGCTGGTGAATGTCAATGCCACGGGCAGCCAGGTCTGTTGCCACCAGCACCCGCAAAGAACCAGCCTTGAAGTCGGCCAGGGCTCGGGTGCGAGCTCCCTGACTCTTGTTGCCATGGATAGCCGAAGCCGACATCCCCTCGCGGGTGAGTCGCTCGGCCATGCGGTTGGCGCCGTGCTTGGTGCGTGAAAACACCAGGACCTGCTGCCAGTTGTTGCTGCTGATCAAGTGGCTGAGCAGATCACCCTTGCGATCCATGTCGCAGGGATGGAGCAGGTGCTCCACCGTGGGAGCGGTGCGGTTTTCAGGAGTGGCCTGGAGCTGCACGGGATTGTGCAGCAGGCCGGTGGCAAGGCGGCGAATATCCCCAGAGAAGGTGGCTGAGAACAGCAGGTTTTGACGCTTGGGCGGCAGCAGGGCCAGGATTTTCTGGATATCGCGGATGAAGCCCATATCCAGCATCCGGTCGGCCTCATCGAGCACCAGGATCTCGACCCGGTCGAGCCGCAGGGCTTTCTGCTGATAAAGGTCCATCAGCCGGCCCGGGGTGGCTACCAGCACGTCAGTGCCGCGCTGCAACCTGGAGATCTGGGGATTCACCTTGACCCCGCCGAACACCACGTCGCTGCGCAAATCGAGGTAGCGGCCGTAGGCCCGCACGCTTTCGCCAACTTGGGCAGCCAGCTCGCGGGTGGGGGTGAGAACCAGGGAGCGCACAATGCCGGCGCGGGCGGGGGGGCCGTGGCGCAGGCGCTCCAGCATCGGCAGGGTGAAACCGGCGGTCTTGCCCGTGCCGGTCTGGGCCGCCGCCATCACGTCGTGACCCGCCAGCACCGCCGGGATGCACTGGCCCTGGATCGGTGAGGGCTTGGTGTAACCCTTTTCGGTTACCGCCTTCAAGATCGGCTCACCCAGCCCAAACGATGCAAAGTCAAGCAGCTCGGGAGCATCGCTGCTGAGCGCAGCAGCGTCCACCGCCGCCGGACTGGAATCGGCAACCTCTGTGCCGGATCGTGGAGAGGGCTGACGGATTGCAGGTGTTGCGTGATCCCCCACCCTAGGGACCAGCGAAGTGGCTACAGCGCTCGCATGGGCCATCGGGAAGCACGGCACAGCGCAGCAGCGGGCTGCGGGCGTTGAAACGGCAATCGGGGTTCCCGATCACCCACTGGTTTTGCCACCAGCGGGCATCGGTGGGCTGGCGCTGGGGCTTCACCTGCAGAGCCACACTGGCAAGTTCGTAGCACCCATTGCGCAATTGATAGCGGTGGCGCCGCTGCAGCACCAAAAAACTGCGGCCGCCAGCCTCAAGCCAACGGCCCGGATGGGGCACCTCAGCCAGCTCTGGCACCTCAAGCCAATCGAGCAGGCGATCGCTGCCGATCTGGCGCAGCTCCACCCTCATGGCTCCAGCGGTTTCGGCGCCAGAGGCAGGCGCACCGAAAAGCCCCAAGTAAACAAAGCAGCCACCAGCAGCAGCAGCAGCCACTCCGGCGGCACCACCTGGGGCAGGCCCAGGCGCAGCAGCAGCTTCATACCCACCAGCCCCACCGCCAGGTAGCCGGCCGTTTCCAGATGCTTGTAGACCTCAAGCCAACGAATAAACAGCTCTGCGGTGAGTCGCAGGGCGATAACGCCGATCACCCCACCGGCCATCACCAGCCACAGCCGATCACTCACCGCCACCGCTGCGGCAACGCTATCAAGCGAAAAAGCCAGATCGGTAAGGGCCAGGGTGGCCACAATTGAGCCAAGCCCGGCGTGGTGCAGCGAGCCGGGCTTGGCTCCTGCGGTGGCTGCACCATCAGCAGCACCAGCCGCGCCGGCCCCCTCTTCGGGCTCAGACCACACCAGCAGCAGGTGGCGCCCGCAAAGCCACAGCAAATAGGCCGCCGCCGCCAGTTGCAGCGGCCAGAAATTGAGCACCCAGCGGGCAGCAACGATCAAACCAAGCCGAAAAACCAGGGCCAAGGCCAGGCCGATGTTGAGGGCCTGGCGCTGACGGGCCGGATCCTCCAAGCCCCGGGCGATCGCCGCCAGGGCAATCGCGTTGTCAGCGGAGAGCACCGCCTCTAAGGCCACCAACAGGGGCAGCAACAACAGCACCTCACGCCACTGGTCTGCCTGGTTCAGCAGGGGGGTGAGGGATTGGATCGACTCCGCTTCCACGGGCTGCAGCGGGTCAAGATGGGATCCACTCTAGAAAGCTTGGTTGGAGCATCCGTTAGGCGAACTGCATTTAAACGTCCAGCTGCTCCATGCCGAACCAGGCAGCCGAGTGGTGCTGGTGCAAATAAGCCGTGCTGGCCAGGTAATCGACGCGGCCCTGGGCGAAGCAGCGACCGCCGAGGCTGCAGAAGACCGAGCCCGCCAACGCCTGGGTGAACACCTTCCAGTGGCCGCACCACCCACTGCGAGCGCACCCACGCCCGTCCGGATAAGTAGTCCGCCCCCCCAGGTTCAGCCCAAACCCCAAGCCGAGCACCCAGCGGCGCCAAGCCCCCCGCCGGCCCAGGCGATCGAAGAACCGCCGGCCGACCCGGAGGATTGGAGCAGCGAGTTGGCAAGACTGGATTTACAGCTGCAGCGGCTCGGCTGGAATCGCGAGCAGGAGGCCGTCTATCTCGAGCGGGTATTCGGCCACCCCAACCGCAACCGACTCACCAGCTATGGGGACCTGCTGGCCTACCTACAAGCCCTAGAAGGCTTTGCCGATGGCAGCGAACCCGCCAGCGCACCACCCCCCTTACGGCGCAAGGAGCTGCTCAGCCAGTGTGAGGAGCTGCTTAGCCAGTTGCAGTGGGATCCGGGCCAGGGTCGTGCCTTCCTTGAGGAACACTTTGCGTTAGCCAGCCGCCAACTACTTAGCGACAGCCAACTACTGCAATTTAATATGTTGCTGGAAAGTGAGTGGCTCGCCCGTAATGATGCGCCAGGGACGTCACCTTGAAAGAGACGACGCTCGAATTAGCAATGGCGGCGTACCAACTGGGCCCCCAAGCCCAAGCGGGTTTGATTGGCATAGGCCTCCCGCTCCAGTTGCCGCTCCTGCTCCGATGCCTGGCTGTAGACGGATTCATTGAGCACCCCAGTTAGGTGATCGGGCAAGGCCGAGGGCAGACCCAGGGGCCGGGGGCGGGAACGCAATCCCCGGTTGCTGCAGCTCTGGGCAACGTGAATCGCCTCATGGTTGAGCACCCGGGCAAACTCCACACTGCCCTTCGCCACCACCCGGGGCTGAATGCGCATGGTGCGTGCTGCCGGGTCCCATTCCCCCGCCGCCCCAGGCTTGCGGGGCTTACCCAGCTCCAGACGCACCCCTGCTTTGGCCAGCACCATGAGCAGCTCACCGATCGCCAGGCGCTCGGCCCCAAAGCTGGGCGGGTTGGCGATCAGGGCCCGCAGCTCCGCCACAGACAGCCTGGGTTCGTTTGCCCGGCGCCGGTAGTGGTAACGCATTGCACCACTGGGTAGGGTTTCAGCCCGCGGCAGCCACTGACGATCAGCTGTAGCCAGTCGCTGCAGCAAAGCCGCCTCCTGTTCAGGCAGCAGGCCTGCCGCCTGGGCCGTTGGGCGCGCAGGCTCGCTTGCCAAGCAAGCCCCCAGCAGAGCCAGCAAGCCAACCAGCGCCAACACGGCTGGCGCCTTGCGCAGGCTGTTGGGGTTGGACAGGCTGTTGGGCTTGGACAGACAGTGAAGTCGAAGCAGAAGTTGGTGGCAACCAACACCACTCTGGTACCAGTTGCGAAGATCGGAGCCTTCTGAGATTCCCTGACCCCATGCCCCTCACCGCCCTGGTGCGCCAGCTGCAGCAGGTGCCCCTCACCGGCGAGGTTTTGCTGCGTCTGCAGCGGGCCGACCGCCTGCGGCTCAATGGGGCGGGGCGCAGTGCGCGGGCCCTGGTGAGCAGCGCCCTGGCCGGGGCTGCAGAGGCGCCCTTGCTTGTTCTGGTTCCGACCCTGGAGGAAGCGGGCCGCTGGGCAGCGCTGCTGGAGCTGATGGGGTGGAACAGCTGCCAGCTCTACCCCACCAGCGAGGGCAGCCCCTACGAGCCCTTTGACCCCACCAGCGAAATCACCTGGGGCCAGTTGCAGGTGCTCAGCGAACTGCTGGATGCCCCCCGCCGCTTGGCAATCGTGGCAACGGAAAGGGCCCTGCAGCCGCACCTGCCGCCTCCCGAAAGCCTGCGGGATCAATGCCTGAGCCTGCGTAAGGGCGACACGATCGACCTTGAACAGCTCGCCACCACCCTCAGCCGGCTCGGCTACGAACGGGTGCCCACCATCGAGCAGGAGGGCAGCTGGAGCCGGCGCGGCGACATCGTTGATGTGTTTCCAGTGAGTGCCGAGCTGCCCGTGCGGCTGGAGCTGTTTGGCGAAGAACTGGAGAAACTGCGGGAATTCGATCCCGCCTCCCAGCGCTCCCTAGACGCCATCGAAGTGGTGCGCCTCACACCCACCGGCTACGGCCCCCTGATCGCCGATGCCCTGCGCGAGTCGATGCCCGATGGGCTCGAGCAAATGCTCAGCCCAGAAGCCCTTGAGCAGCTACTCGAAGGGGGCACCCCGGAGGGCATGCGGCGGCTGATGGGCCTGGCCTGGCAGCAGCCGGCCTCCCTGCTGGATTATTTGCCGGCCCACACCCTGATCGCCATCGATGAGCGGCGCCACTGCCTCTCCCATGGCCAGCAGTGGTTTGACCATGCCTGCGACCACTACGCCGACGTAGTGAAGGAGCTGGGACTAGATGCCAGCGCGGCGCCAACCATCCTGCCGCCACTCCTGCATCGCCCGGCGGCAGACGCCCTGGAGCAGGCGGAGGTGTTTGCCGGTTTCGATCTGGCCGAGCTACACGAAACCGACCAGCACCCCAACAGCTTTGACCTGGCCTCCCGCTCGGTGCCGGCCTACCCCAACGCCTTCGGCAAGCTGGCCGGCCTGGTGAAGGGCTTTGTGGCCGAGAAAGCCACGGTCTGGCTGCTGTCGGCCCAGCCCAGCCGAGCGGTAGCCCTGCTGGAGGAACACGACTGCGTCACCCGCTTCGTGCCCAATCCCGCCGACTTTCCGGCCATCGACCGACTGGTGGAGCAGGCCACGCCGGTGGCCCTGAAAACCAAGGGCACCGCCGAGCTCGAAGGGCTGCAGCTACCGGCCTGGCGGCTGGTGCTGATCACCGACCGGGAGTTCTTTGGCCAGCACGCCCTGGCCGCCAGCGGCTACGTGCGCCGGCGCCGCAAGGCTGCTAGCCGCACCGTGGATCCGGGCAAGATGCAGCCGGGCGATTTCGTGGTGCATCGCAACCACGGCGTCGGCAAGTTTCTGAAGCTGGAAAAGCTGGCGATCGGCGGCGAATCCCGCGACTACCTGGTGGTGCAATACGCCGACGGCCTATTGCGGGTTGCCGCCGACCAGCTGGGCAGCCTCGGCCGGTACCGCGCCAGCACCGATGCGCCTCCAGAGCTCAACCGCATGGGCGGCACGGCCTGGGCCAAGGCCAAGGAGCGCGCCAAAAAGGCCGTGCGCAAGGTGGCGGTGGATCTGGTCAAGCTCTACGCCGAGCGCCACCAGGCACCGGGCTTCGCCTTCCCCGCCGACGGCCCCTGGCAGCACGAACTCGAAGACTCCTTCCCCTACGAGCCCACCCCCGACCAGGTGAAGGCCATCGCCGATGTCAAGCGGGATATGGAGCAGCCCCAACCGATGGACCGGCTGGTGTGCGGCGACGTGGGCTTCGGCAAAACCGAGGTGGCGATCCGGGCCATCTTCAAGGCCGTCACGGCGGGCAAACAGGTGGCGATGCTGGCCCCCACCACGGTGCTGGCGCAGCAGCACTGGCGCTCCCTTTCGGAGCGCTTTGCGCCCTACCCGATGAAGGTGAGCCTGCTAAACCGCTTCCGCACCACCGCCGAACGCAAAACAATCCTGGAAGGATTGGGCGAAGGCACGGTCGATGTGGTGGTGGGCACCCACCAGCTGCTGTCCAAAAGCACTGGCTTCAAGCAGCTGGGTCTGCTGGTGGTGGATGAGGAGCAGCGCTTTGGCGTCAACCAGAAAGAAAAGATCAAGGCGCTGAGAAAAGACGTAGACGTGCTGACCCTTTCAGCCACGCCGATCCCCCGCACCCTCTACATGAGCCTTTCCGGTGTGCGGGAGATGAGCCTGATCACCACACCACCACCGCTGCGCCGGCCAATCAAGACCCACCTGGCCGCCCTCGACGAGGAGGCGGTGCGCAGCGCCATCCGCCAGGAGCTCGACCGCGGCGGCCAGATCTTTTACGTGGTGCCGAGGGTGGAGGGTATCGAAGACGTGGCCTCCGGCCTGCGGCTAATGATCCCGGGCCTGCGGCTGCTGGTCGCCCACGGCCAGATGGCCGAAGGCGAGCTGGAGAGCGCCATGGTGGCCTTCAACGCCGGCGAAGCAGACCTGATGCTCTGCACCACGATCGTGGAGAGCGGCCTTGACATCCCCCGGGTGAACACGATCCTGATCGAGGACGCCCACAAGTTCGGCCTGGCCCAGCTTTATCAGCTGCGGGGCCGGGTGGGCCGCAGCGGTATCCAGGCCCATGCCTGGCTGTTTTATCCCGGCAATGCCTCCCTGAGCGAAGCGGCACGGCAACGGCTGCGGGCGATTCAGGAATTCGCCCAGCTGGGATCTGGTTACCAGCTGGCCATGCGCGATATGGAGATCCGTGGCGTCGGCAACCTGCTGGGGGTGGAGCAGAGCGGCCAGATGGAAACCATCGGCTTCGACCTTTATATGGAGATGCTGCAGGAGTCGCTGGCTGAAATCCAAGGCCAGGACATCCCAGTGGTGGAAGACACCCAGATCGACCTGCCTGTGACCGCCTTCATCCCAGGCGATTGGATCACGGAAAACGACGAGAAGATCGCCGCCTACCGGGCCGCCGCCGAATGCGGCGGCAAGGAGGAGTTGCTGGAGTTGGCCACCGGCTGGGTGGATCGCTATGGCGCCATTCCGGCGCCGGTGATCTCGCTGTTGCAGCTGATGGAGCTGAAGCTGGTGGCCAAGCGCTGCGGCTTCTCCCGCATCAAGCCGGAAAAACCCAACATCGCCCTGGAAACCCCCATGGAGGAGCCCGCCTTCCGCCTACTGCGCCAAGGCCTGCCCCAGCACCTCCATGGCCGCCTGGTGTTTCAGCCCGGATCGGGCGCCACTGCCAAGGTGCTGGCCCGGGGCCTGGGGGTGCTGCCTGCTGAGAAGCAGCTCGAGGAGCTGATGGGCTGGCTCAACCAAATGGCGGAGCAGATCCCAGGCAGCGATGGCCTCACCGAAGCCCAGCGGCGCGAGCAGCTCAAGGCCCGCAATGAAGAGGTGCTGGCGGTGTAGGCGCCGCAAGCGAGCTGCTCTAAGGCCCAAGGCCCCTTAATCCGACCGGGTCCCGCAAAAATCCGTTACATTCATGAGAAGTTGTGTAACGGCGATCCATGGGCGAAGTGATCGGGGCAGGTTCGGGCTTAGGGGGCGGGTTCAGCCTCGTTTCTGGGGTGGTGAGCCTCCTGGCGATCGGCATGTATGCCCTGCTTCAACCGGGTCCCGGCAACAACAACGATGACGACGATTCCGGCCCAGGCGGTGGACTGATGCAGCCGGTGGCCTGACTTCGCCTAGTTAGGCGCTTTAAATCAAGCGGATTTCAAGTCTTTTCAGGTTCTTCAGCAGCCCGGAGTTCGGCCTGATAACCAGCCGGCACCACAACCAGAAAAAGCAGCCACCAAGCCAGCACCCCAATGGCTATAGGCGCGGTGATCCACCAGCGCTGAAGTAGCAACCAGCTTCCTGCCACCACAACTGCACCGGTGAGCAAGATGCTCCAGGGCTGGCACCACCATGGCTTGATCTCCCAAATAGATGCAGGGTGGATCATTTGAGCTGGGGGCGAATCAAGCGGCACAGCCACCAAATTTCTATATGAACACGCCATTCTCGCCGCTTACTGCCCAGATGCGGCGTGAAACCTTGCTCTCCCGCAACTCTGGCGATTGGCAGGGCTGCTTCATTCGCTGTGATGGCCGTGGCCTGGAGCAGGAGCGCTTCAAAAGCCAGCTCTCAGTGCAACACCAGGGCGGCAAAGTAGTGGCTGCGTTAACCAACGTCAGCAATGGCCAGGTGCGCTCAATGGATTTTGCTGAGCCTCCGGCGGAAATGCAAATCAGCCCAGAGGGGCACTGGAGCCTGGGCCCCGATCGCATCGGTGCCTGGCCCTGGTTGAGCGAGCTCTGCTTGGTGTGGGGCGAGCGCCGCCGCCGCGCCGTGATTCGCCATGGCAGCGAACGGCTCGAATCGCTGGTGGTTGTAAGCGAGGCGAGGCCAGGGATGGAGGAACCATTACCTCCCGCGCCGCTTCAGGCCCTAGCTTGCTCGGCCCCCACTGGCCCAGGCTTGACCTGGGGCCTGCCGGCAGCTTTAGGCGTAACCCTCCAAACGGCGGATCGCCGGCAGTCTGGGGTGCCAGAAGAGGTAGCCCTGTGCTGGCAGCCCGAACCGGGTATTCATCTGGAAATTCGCAGGCGCTACAGCGCCTATGGCGCGCTGGAGTCCTGAGGGGCCAAAGCCGCCGGCACATTGGCGCTGCGTGGGTTGTAGGCCTTCTCCACGCTATTTGCATTGCGAAGTCGTTTCACCAGCGTGGATTCCGCCACCCGGTATTGGCTGTCCTTCTTGGTGCCGAGATCCTCGAGCTTGAGGCGCTGGGCCTCGAGCTCAGTCATTTTTGCCGTCACATCAGGGTCGATGCCGTGCTTGTGGATGTCGCGGCCACTGGGGGTGAGGTATTTGGCGATGGTCACAGTCATCCCGGAGCCATCGGATAGACCCCGCACCGACTGCACCAAGCCCTTACCGAAGGTTTTCTGGCCCACCAGCACCGCCCGGTTGTTGTCCTGCAGGGCGCCGGAGAGAATTTCACTGGCGCTAGCTGAACCCTCATTGACCAGCACCACCATGGGCTTGGTGGTGAGGGCACGGCCGTTGGCGCGCTTGACATCCCGGATGCCGTCACGGGTTTTGGTGGAAACGATCGTGCCTTCGTTTAGCCACTGGCGGGCAATCTCCACGCTTGCCATCAGCAGGCCGCCTGGGTTGCTGCGCAGATCGAGCACATAACCTTGGGCCCCCTTTTCTTCTAGGTCCTTCACCGCCTGGCGCATGTCCTTGGTGGCGGTGGCATTGAATTGCTTGAGGCGGATATAACCCACCTTGACGCCATCAGCACTGGTGTTGATCTGGTGGTCGACGGCATGGAGTTCGATGCTCTCCCGAGTAAGGGGCAACTCCAGGGTCTGAGCCTTGCGCTTGAGGGTGAGGGTCACCTTGGTGCCGGCCTGACCACGGATCAGCTTGACGGCATCCTCGGTGCTCATGCCCTTGGTCGACTTGCCGTCGATCGCCACAATCACATCCTTGGGCTGAACGCCAGCTCGCGAAGCGGGCGAACCTTCAATCGGTGAAACCACCACCAGATTTTTTGTTTCCTTATCCAGGCTCAGCTGAATTCCCACCCCGGAGAGTTCTCCGGAAGTGTCGATCTGCATCTCCTTGAATTCCCTTGGATCGAGAAAACGGGTGTAGGGGTCATCAAGGCTGCCGAGCATGCCCCGGATCGCTTCATAGGCCTCCTTAGGGCTGCCGTAACTCTTGGCGAGCACGTCACGCCGCAGGCTGCGCCATTGCTCTGGCTTGTACTTGCCGTTGATATCCAGATAGTCGCGGAAGACGATCTGCCAGGTCTGGTCGATTACTTCCTTGGGACTGTCGCTGATGAGGGATGAGCCCCCGGGAGGGGTCACCACTTCCCTAGCCACCACCGCCGTGGCCGCACAAGCGCCTATGCCAACCAGCACAAGCATGCTGGCGCGGGAGCTGGGCATCTGGAAGAGCCTTCAGGGCCCGGGAAAGGTCCTCTCAAGCTAGCGCCGTTATCCAACCTCAACCGGGGCGGGTTACCGGAAGTGAGCAGGCACTCAGGGATCAACCCAGCGACCGTCCTCCTTAATCAGGGCGATCAGGGCTGCCACTCCCTCGGCCTCCGGCACCCGCCGGATCTCGTCCCGACCCCGATAGAGAGAGATGGTGCCGGGGATTTTACCCACATAGCCGTAGTCGGCGTCGGCCATTTCGCCCGGGCCATTAACGATGCAACCCATCACGGCAATATCGAGGCCAGTGAGATGGGAGGTGGCGTTGCGTACCTGATGCAGCACCTCCTCCAGGTTGAACAGGGTGCGGCCGCAACTGGGGCAGGCCACGTATTCCACCATCGTCTTGCGCAGCCCCAAGGCTTGCAAGATCGAGTAGCAAACAGGAATTTCCTTCTCGGGGGCCTCAGTGAGGGACACCCGGATCGTGTCGCCTAGACCCTCAGCCAGCAAGGGCGCAATGCCGGCGGTACTTTTAATTCGCCCGTAGTCGCCATCGCCTGCCTCGGTGACTCCCAAATGCAGGGGGTAGGGGAAGCCTTCCGCATCCATGCGGTCAGCCATCATGCGGTAGGCGGCCATCATCACCGGCGCCCGCGAGGCCTTCATTGACACCAAGATGTTGTGGAAGTCGAGCCGGTCGCAGATGCGGATGAATTCCATGGCGCTCTCCACCATGCCCAGGGGCGTGTCACCGTAGCTGAACAGCATCCGCTCAGCCAGGGAGCCATGGTTGACCCCGATGCGCAGGGCCTTGTCCTCCTGCTTGAGCAATTGAACCAACGGTTCAAATGTTACGGCGATGCGCTCACCGATGGCGGATACCTCCTCGGGGCTGAATTCGGTGCGATTTGGGTCGGGCTTGTCAAACACGAACAGACCCGGGTTGATCCGCACCTTGTCGACGTGCTGGGCAACCTCCAGGGCAATCTTCATGCCGTTGTGGTGCACGTCGGCCACCAATGGCACCGGCTGGTAGGTGTCTTCAAGCCGCTGGCGAATTTCTTTTACCGCCTTGGCGTGGGCCAGGGAAGGCACCGTAAGTCGCACGATTTCGCAACCGACTTCGTGCAGCCGCCGGATACCGGCCGTAGCCCCTTCGATATCAAGGGTGTCCTCGTTGATCATCGACTGCACCGCCACCGGGTGATCGCTGCCGATCCAGATATCTCCCACCCGCACGCTGCGGGTCTGGCGCCGGTGAATCAAGGTGTCGTAGCGAGCCACGCTGTCGTAGGAAGCCGAGGTGCCGGTCATGGCTGGGTGAAGCGGGGGGCCGGGAAGGGCAAAGCCTGTCACAAAAGCCGCTCAAGCGACGAGGGCGTCAAACGCATTGAGCAGTTCAGCAAGACGGGTGGGGTTGGCGCGCGACACGAATTCGGATGGAACGCTGATGCCTCTGCAGATGAAGGAGAGGGCTGGATCCCTGCCAGCCGCCTCTAAGGCCTCGGGGCTTCGCCATCACTCCCTTAGAGGGCCAGCAAGGATCGGCGTACCTCCTGGAAGTCGGCTGCCGTGAGCGCGCGGGGCGATCCCGGGGCCTGCGAGTTGAAGCGCAGCAGATAGGAGGGATGCAGGACCGGCATCAGGCGGCGGCCACGCAAAATTTCTATCTCGCTGGCGCGCCACTGGCCCCGCAGGCTGGTGATACCGCCCTTAATACCCAGCACCCCCTCCAGCGCCGTAGCCCCCAGCAGCAGGATCACGGCCGGATTCACTAAATCGATCTGGCGATTTAGCCAGGGGCGACAGGCGGCCATCTCCGCCGCCGTGGGCTTGCGGTTGCCGGGGGGGCGGCACTTCACCACGTTGGCCACGTAGGCATCTCGGTTGCTGTCGATGCCAGCGGCCGCCAGCAGCTGATCGAGCAGCTGGCCGGAGCGACCCACAAAAGGCAAGCCAGCGCTGTCTTCCTGAGCGCCTGGTCCCTCGCCGATCAGCATCAGCCGGGCGGCGGGATTGCCCCGACTCACCACCACCTGCTGCCTCTCCGCCACCAGATCACAGCGGCGACAGGCTGCGCAATCGAGCAGCAACTGCCCCAGGGGATCGGGCGCTGCAGGGGTAGACGTCGTCACGGCAAAACCATCAACGTGTAACTAGCTGGCCATTTCGTGCCCCTTTGAACCGTACGCGGCAAATCCGTAAGGCAGGATGACAGTTAGTGCTGAAGCCGCGCGTCCTGATGCCGGACACAGGGATGAACGCCGCGCCCACCACCACTCCGGCCCTCTCTGCCCGGGCCCGGGCCCTCCAGCCCTCCCTCACCCTGGCCATTGCCGCCCGAGCCAAGGCCCTCAAGGCCGATGGTCAGGACATCTGCAGCCTCAGCGCCGGCGAGCCTGATTTCGACACCCCGGCCTTCATCCGCCAGGCCGCCACGGCTGCTCTGGAGGCAGGCCACACCCGCTACGGCCCGGCCGCCGGCGAGCCTGCCCTGCGCGATGCGATAGCCGCCAAGCTCAGCACTGAAAACGGCATACCCACCACCGCCCGGCAGGTGGTGGTCACCAACGGCGGCAAGCAGGCGCTCTACAACCTGTTCCAGGTGCTGCTCGAGCCGGGCGACGAGCTGCTGCTGCCGGCGCCCTACTGGCTCAGCTATCCAGAGATCGCCAAGCTGGCCGGCGCCACGGTGACCATGCTGCCCAGCTCAGCGGCCCAAGGCTTCCGCCTCGATCCGGCCCAACTGGAGGCAGCCATCACTCCAGCCAGCAAGTTGCTTGTGCTCAACAGCCCCGGCAATCCCACCGGCATGGTGCTGAGCAGGCCTGAGCTGGACGCGATCGCCGCCGTGCTGCGCCGCCATCCCCAGGTGGCCGTGGTGTGCGATGAGATCTATGAATTCCTGCTAGCCCCAGGCCACACCCACCACAGCTTTGCCGCCGTGGCACCAGACCTGGCCGATCGCGTCTTCACGGTGAATGGCTTCGCCAAGGGCTGGGCCATGACCGGCTGGCGCATCGGCTGGCTGGCCGGCCCCCAGCCAGTGGTGGCCGCCGCCAGCGCCCTGCAGAGCCAGAGCACCAGCAACGTTTGCAGCTTTGCCCAGTTCGGAGCCCTGGCTGCGATCGAAGCGCCCCGCGACTGCGTGCACGCCATGGCGGCCCAGTTCAACGAGCGCCGCAGCCTGCTCAGTGCGGGGCTGATGGCAATCGAAGGATTGAAACTGCTGCCGCCGGAGGGGGCGTTCTATGCCTTCCCCGATGTAAGCGGCTTCGGCCTCGATTCCATGACCCTGTGCAACCGCCTGCTCGATGAGGTGGGCCTAGCGGTGGTGCCTGGAGTTGCCTTCGGCGACGATCGCTGCATTCGTCTCTCCTGTGCCGCGTCACCTGCCACGATCGAGGATGGTCTCGAGCGCCTGCAGCGCTTTCTGGCCGCCCTCTGATTCCCACCCCGACCATGCCTACCCGAGAACGTTGGACCGCCGCTTTTGCGGGGCTTTGCCTGGCCCTGCTACCGGCGGTCCTCCCCCCAGTGCCCGCCTCCCTGCTGCCGGCGGCCGAAGCCCAGCAGGTGCTGCGCATCGGTGCAATCCCCGACCAGAACCCTGAAAAGCTGAATCGCCTTTACGGCCTGGTGGCCGATGAGCTCAGTCAGCAACTGGGTGTCAAGGTCAGCTATGTACCCGTCACCGATTACGCAGCTGCTGTCAGTGCCTTCCGCACCGGCAGTCTTGATCTGGTCTGGTTTGGCGGGCTCACCGGTGTGCAGGCAAGCCTGCAGAAACCCGGTGCCCAGATGCTTGCCCAGCGAGACATCGATGCGCAGTTTTACACCGTGTTTATCGCCAATGCCCGCAGCGGCATCAAGCCGATCCAGAACCAGAAGGGGCTAGTGGCCCTTAAAGGCAAGCGCTTCACCTTTGGCTCGGAAAGCTCCACCTCCGGCCGGCTGATGCCCCAGTACTTCCTCGGACAGGCCGGCGTCAAGTTGGCTGATTTCGCAGGCGGAGCCCCCGGCTTCAGTGGCAGCCACGACGCCACCATCGCCCTGGTACAGAGCGGCACCTACGACGCTGGCGCCGTCAATGAGCAGGTGTGGAAGAGCAACCTGCGCAGCGGCAAGGCCAACCGGAGCAAGGTGGTGCAGATCTGGCGCACCCCCAGCTACCCCGACTACCTCTGGCTGGGCCAGCCCAACCTCGACCAGCGCTTCGGCAAGGGCTTCAGCGCCAAGCTGCGCCAGTCGATCATCAGCTGGCGACCCACTGACCCAGAGCAAAAGCAGATCTTGAGCCTGTTTGGTGCCCAGCAATTCACCACGGTGAAACCGGGCGAATACAAGCAGATCGAGCAGGTGGGGCGGCAAATCGGCAAGATCCGCTGACACAGGCCGGCGTTTGGGTCCAGCAGCATTCAGAATCAACTCTCTCCAGCGCCTCAGATCCGTGGTCTGGTTGATTGATTTGGTGTTGCTGCTGGCCGGCTTTGTGCTTTGGAGCCGCGCCAATAATGAAGGCGATGAGGCTTGGTCCCTGTTTCTGCGCAGCATCGCCTTTCTTGATCTGGCCTTCATCACCTTCGGCAACGGCCAACTGCTGATTGAGATTCCCGCCCTCGCCCTAGCCCTGGCCCTGCCCTCAGCGGCCAGCCTGGACCGGCGGCGCACCTTAAACGTCAATGAATCCCCGCGGCCCTGATCTAATTGAGGTGTCCCTAGTGGCTCTGATCCTGGCGCTGATCGTTTACCGCCTCACCCTGGTCTGAAGGGGGGCATGTCTGCACTGCTCAAACTTCAAGACATCACCGTCAAGGGCCGCAGCCAGCCTCGCCTTGATCGGGTGTCGCTGCAGGTTGATGCCGGTGAACGGATCGCCCTGCTGGGTCCCAGCGGAGCTGGCAAAAGCACCTTGCTGGCCGTGGCCAATGGCTTGCTGACCCCGCAGCAGGGCAGGGTGTTTTGGCAGGGGGAGGCACGGGCCCGCAGCGGACGGGCCCTACGACGGCAGCAAGCCCGGATCGGCACCCTTTGGCAAGACCTGCGCCTGATCGAGGAGCTCACCGTGCAGCAAAACCTCAACGCCGCCCGGCTAGCGGTCTGGGGCTGGCCGCGGGCCCTGCTCAACCTGCTGATGCCCCTAGAGACCAAGGCCTGCACAACGATGTTGCAACGGCTTGATCTCGATCCAGCCCTGCTCAACCAGCCCGTCTCCGCCCTCTCCGGCGGCCAGCGCCAGCGGGTGGCCCTAGCTCGACTACTGCGACAGGAGCCCGAACTGCTACTAGCCGATGAACCCGTAGCCAGCCTTGATCCCCGCCTGGCCAGCGAACTGTTAAACCTGCTGCTGGAGCTCGCCAACCCGCCTCGGGCCTTGCTGCTGAGCCTGCACCGTCCCGATTTGCTGGCTGGTTTCGATCGGGTGCTGGGGCTGCGGGCCGGGCGCCTTGTCTTTGACCAACCCATGGCCAGCCTTGAGCCAGGCCAGCTCGAGGAGCTTTACGCCGGGACCCCAGGGGCATGAGACCAGCGGCGCCGTTGTGGGTGTTGCTGCCCGCCCTAATCGTGCTGCCGCTGCTGGCGTTGCTGCCGGGAATCAGCCATGGCGGTGGCTGGGAGCTGGTGGGGCAATTTGCTGCCGCAGCCCTGCGGCCCTCCCTTGATCCCATAGTGCTGGGATCGTTGGTAGGCGGCCTAGCCGTAACAGCCGGCATGGCCCTATTGGGCTGGGCCGGCAGCCTGGTGCTGGGCTTGGTGCTGGGAATCGCTAGTTCAAGGGTGGTGTGGCGCACCTGCTACGGCAGCGCCGCTCCAGCTAGCTGGATACGCCGCCTACTAGCCCTACCGCGCTCGATTCACGAGCTGCTCTGGGGGCTGCTGTTGCTGCAGGTGGTCGGGCTGCAACCAGTGGTGGCGGTAGTGGCAATCGCCATTCCATTTGGAGCGCTAGTAGCCCGGGTGGTCAGCGACCTGCTGGATGCCCTGCCCACCGCCAGCCTGGAGGCCCTGCGCTGCGGCGGCAGCCCCGCCCCAACCGCCCTTTTAACGGCCCTAGGGCCGCCCCTGCTGCCCCAGGTGATCAGCTACAGCGGCTACCGGCTCGAATGCGCCTTGCGCAGCGCCACCCTGCTGGGAGTATTTGGCCTGGGCGGGCTGGGCACCGAGCTGCGCCTCACCCTGCAATCGCTGGCCTTCAACGAGCTTTGGAGCGGCCTTTGGCTACTACTGGCGGTGATGCTGGTGCTGGAGGCATTGATGGGCTGGCTGCGGCGTCGCTGGGCCATGCCGGCACGGCTGGGGCTGAGCCAGCGGGGGGTGGGCAGCCAGGGCCAGGAGATGGTGGCTGTGGCAATGGCCATGCTGCCCGTGCTGGTGCTGGTGGCATGGCGCCTGGAGGTGCAGCCCGCCACCCTGTTGCAGTGGCAAGGCCTGCCACCGCTGGGCGCCGCCGACTGGGGAGCCGTGGCCGCCCTGCCCTGGCCGAGACTGATAGGCAACACCCTGGTGCTCACCCTGGTGGCAGCGGCCCTAGCTGTGGGGCTGGCGCCGCTGCTACTGCTGCTTGCGACGCCCTGGCCGGCGGCGGGCGCACTAGTGCGGGGGCTTTGGGCCCTGGGCCGGCTATGGCCGCCACCGCTAACGGCGCTGTTGCTTCTGTTTGTGCTCCAGCCCGGGGTGCTTACAGGTGCCCTAGCCCTGGGCTTCCACAACCTGGGCATTCTCGGACGCCTGCTACTAGAAGCCGCCGAAACCAGTGGCGGCAACAAGGAGCAAGCCCTGCTGGCCGCAGGGGTGGGTCCGCGACTGGCCCTGCTCTACGGCCGCTTCAGCGGCCTGGCCCGTCCCTACTTGGCCTATGGCGCCTACCGGGCTGATGTGATTTTGCGCGAATCGGTGGTAGTCGGGCTGGTTGGGGCCACGGGCCTGGGCTGCCAGCTGCTGGAAGCCCTGAGTTCGTTTGCCGGCGACCAACTGCTGGCCCTTGTGCTGGCCTATGCGCTGCTGACCTTGCTGGGGGAAGATCTCAGCGACCGCGCACGCCAGTGGCTGCTGGAGACCCCCCATGGTGATGGCCATCCCCAGGAAGCTGGTGGCACTTGGCGATAGCGGCGTTTTTGGCTGGGGTGATCCCCTTGAGGGGGGCTGGTGCGAGCGGCTACGGCGCCACTGGATGGAACTGCCGGGCGGCCCGGTGCTCTACAACCTCGGCGTGCGTGGCGATGGCCTGGAGCGACTGGCGGCTCGCCTCAGCGCTGAGGTTGGCTGCCGCGGTGAGCTACGACGCCAGCTGCCGCAAGGGATCCTGCTCGGTATAGGCCTCAACGACACCGCCCGGGTGGGGCGACCTGATGGGCGACCCCAACTGGATGCCGAAGGCTTTTTGTTTGGCTTGCAGCAGCTGCTGCACAAGGCCAAGGAGATCGCTGCGGTGCATGTGATCGGCCTCACCCCGGTGGAGGAGAGCGCCATGCCCTATGCCGGGGCGCTCTGGTATTCCCTGGCAGACATCCGTCGCTACGAGGCCCTGCTGGAAGAGGCCTGCCTGGAGGCGAATGTGCCGTTCCTGCCTCTACTGGAGGGGCTGCTGGCCGATTCCGACTGGCCCCTATGGCTGAGCAACGACGGCCTGCACCTCAACAGTGAGGGGCATCGCCGGGTATTTGAGCGGGTGCGCTCCTGGCCGGCCCTTCTGGACTGGGCCGATCTGCAGTTGCGCCAAGAGCCCACCCGCTTGGGCTACTAAGCAGCAATTACATATCACCCATTCGGGTAATAGCGCTTCACCGCCCTGGGGGAGCCAGCCCCATGGGCACCGCGGCGAAGGTAAAAACACCGACGCCTCCACCCCATGGCATCTGCCCACTCGAAAACATCTGCCCGCCAGCGCCGCAGCGGCCAAGCCAATCCAGCCCAGGCCGAGCTGGGCCCCTCCCAGCTGCACACCCGCAACCGCAGCTGGCTTGAGGCCATGGCCGCCAGCCCGGACGCCGCAACCAAGCTCTGGTGGCGCAACGCACTGGTGGAGCACAACCTGGCCCTGGTGCGCATGGTGGCCCAGCGCCAGAGCCAGCGCACGGGTCAACCTTTTGATGATCTGGTGTCCGCAGGCTGCCTGGGGCTGATCCGGGCCGTGGAGGCCTTCGACCTGCGCCAAACCTGCAATCTCAGCAGCTATGCGGTGCCCTTCATCCGCGGCGCCATGCTTCACGACGTCCGCGACCACGGCCAGCCGCTGCATACCCCCCGGCGGCTGCGGGAGCTGCAGCAACGGGCCCGGCGGCGGCAGGAGCAGCGCCGCAGCCAGGGCCTTGCACCGCTTGCCGCCGCAGATCTGGCCTTAGAGCTCGGTTGCAACACCGCCCAACTTGAGGAGGCCAGCGCGGTGCAGCGGGCCCTGCAGGTGCGCAGTCTCGATGCCCCGCTCAGCGGCGAAGGCGAGCAGGCGGGCACCCTGCTCGACCAGCTGGCAGCACGGTCAACAGCCGCAACCAGCGCAGGCGACGATCCGAGCGAAGATCTGACGGCTGGCGAAAGGGTTTTAGAGGCCCACTGGTTGCAGGCTCAGCTAAGCCGGCTGGGCGGCATCGAGCAGCGGTTGCTGCTGGGTCACTGGATCGAGGGTCTGGGCTGGTGCGAGCTGGCCCTTGAGCACAAGCTCAGCAGCCGCCAAGCCCGGCAGCGTGGCGAGGCTCTGCTGGCCTGTCTTCAGGAGAACGCCATCGCCAGCAACGCCGCGATCGCCGTCTGAAGCCCGTTCACCAGCTCGTTGCTGAGCCAGCCCCAACGCTGTTGGAAGCTGGCTCCGATCAGGCTTTCGATCAAGGTGGCCCCCAGTCCCACCAGGGTCACAAGCAGCCAGGCGCCGCTGCCAGTCAGCAGCCCCAGGGCCAGCATCAGGGCCGCCATCAGCGCACTGCCCGCCAGGCTGGCGGCGGTGCCCTCCAAGCTGATCGCCCCTTCCGTGCCGGGGGGCACCGGACGCAAGGTGGTGATCAGCAGCGTGTGGCGCCCCCAGCGCTTGCCGATTTCACTGCCGAATGTGTCGGCCAACTTGGCGGCGAAGCTGGCAGCAAAACCAACCAGCAACAGCGGCGCCGCTGCCGGCGCCAGGGCGGCGGCGCCAGCCAGTAGGGCACCAGTAGCGGCCGAACCCCAAACGTTCTCCGGCCCTCGCAACCCGCCCCGCGCCTCCGCCAATCCCCGCGCCTGCTTGGTGCGAAAGCCCAGGCGCGTCACCAGGGAGCCCAGAGCCAGATAGATCACCACCGCCAGCCAGCCCCGCAGGCCGAGGCAACCCCACAGCAAGCTGCCAAGGATGCCGGCATGCACCCAGCCAGCGCGGGTGAGCAGGGGCAGGCGCTGGGCAAGGAAGATCAGCACCGCATTGAGGGCCACGGCCAGGAGCCAGTGGCTCCAGGTCTGGGGGGCGACGAGTGCGGCGGCAGACATCAGCACAGGGCAGCAGCGGCGCCAACAAAGTGTGTTGCACAGCGTGGCAGCAGCGTCAGAGGGCAGCGCAGCAACGGATAATCCCCATTACGACGCTGCTGCCGTGATGGTGTTCAACCGCAAGGCCTCCTTCTTCTTAGATCTAGGCAGCGAAGGGGCCACACCAGCGCAGGTGGCGATCGCCGAGGCCAAGCCCGATCCCAGCGAACCGGAAGCCAGCCAAGCGGCAACTTTCCAAATAGGAATTGGCTCGTCCACTCCAGATGCTGCTGCTGCAGCAACGCCAGCGAGCCCAGCTCCAGCAGGCACGGCAGCCACCACTGCAGAAGCGATCGCTGCCGAATTGCGGGCCGCCCAGGAGGCCCTGCCCCCACCCAGCAACATCACCTTCGCCCCCGACTGCCTCAACCCTGCCAACGCCCTGCCAAGCCGCCGTCGCCTAGCCGGCGCAAACCTGGCTGGTTATAAGGCGATGGCCTCTGGCATGTTCCGCAACTAACTCAGCTGGGCGCGCCAATCTGCTGGGCACGCCAGTGGCTGAGCAGCCCTGCTGCCGACACTGCAGCGGTGCTGCAACGCAAGATCGTGGTGCCCAAGCTCACGGCTTGCCAGCCGTGGGCCAGCGCCAAGGCTTCCTCCCCTGGAGTCCAGCCCCCCTCCGGGCCAATAGCCACAGTGAGCTCGCTGGCCCCAGGCGGCCCTCCCAAGCGCTCCAGCGCCTGGGCAAGCAGGGCCAGGCCCGGCCGTCTGGCGGTGCACAGCAGCCCCCGGCCTGAACCACCGGGCGGCCGGGCCCCCAGCAGCTCGGCGGCTGGCCGCAGCGACTCCAGCTGGGGTTGCCACAGGCGCTCACACTGCTCCACCGCCTCCCGCAGGATCGCCTCTGCTCGCTCCGGCTTCAGGGAGTCGGCGGCAACGCTGCGCTGGGCCTGTAGAGGGGTGAACCGATCCACACCAAGTTCACAGGCCATGCGCAACAACACGTCGGCATCGCGCTTTGGCAGGGCCACCGCCAGCTGCAGTGGCGGCGCCGGTGAAGGCTCAAACGCCAGGGGGGAGCTGGGGGGCTGCTCCAGCAGAGCCTGATCGGCAGGACCCAACAGGGCAGTCCAGAGACTGCCTGCCCCATCCACCACCGCAAAGCGATCACCGGGGCGCAAGCGCAGCACCCGGGTGAGGTAGTGGAGCTCCTGACGATCCAGCTCCAGCTCAGCGCCAGCAGAGGGGCCGGCGGGCAAGCGACCGGGGGTAATTAGCAGACGGCGCAGATCCCGAGTCACGCTGCTTCCTAGTCGCGGGACTGGGGGTCTGCGTAATCTTCGCCAGCTTCACCATCGTCTTCGTCGTCTTCGTCTTCGTCGTCTTCGTCGTTGTCTTCATCCTCAAGCTCATCGAGGCCAGGGAACAGGGCATCGGGTTGCTCCTCGATCGGCCAGTCGTCGTTGAGGCCACCAATCAGCAACTCCTCAATTTCGAGCACGTCGTTGTTGAGCTGGCCCAGGGCATTGATCAACACGTCGAGGGCGAAGGCATCACTTGTGCCGAGATCCACCCAGCAGCGCGCCCACTCCTCCTGATATTCCATAGGGCCCATGTTGTGCATCAGGGCTGGCAGGGAGCCTGCAGCAGCTTCGTGGCTGTAGGCCATCCAGCCCAGCTCCGCGCCCTCCTCATGGGCCTGGAGGTTTTCGGCATTGAAGCCCCCCAACTTGCCCAGGTAAAACCAACTATCGAAGGCGGTTTCCAAGTAGCCGCGCTCACCCGAACCCACCGGGTGGGGGAAACGCATCCAGATCCAGCAGTTGAAGGGATTGAATTCGCGGAAACGCACCTCCATGGCGGATTGGCTGCAACAGAGAACTGGCTCAATCAAACACGCCCGCCGGCATGCTGGGGGGATGCTTGAGCTCCGCAACGTCAGCTACCAACCGGCCACGGCGGTGGCACCGGTGCTCTGCGGCGTCAGCCTCACCCTGGCCGTGGGCCGCGCTTCCCTGGTGGCCGGCCGCAGTGGCAGTGGCAAAACCACCCTGCTGGAGGTGATCAGCGGCTTGGCCGAGCCCTCTAGCGGCCAGGTGCTGTGGGAGGGTGAGCGGCTCAATGGTCGCCAGCTGCGCTGGCTATGCGGCCTGGTGTTTCAGTTTCCGGAGCGCCATTTCCTCGGCCTCAGCGTGGGACAGGAGCTGAAGCTCGGTCACCGCCGGCTCACAGCAGAAGAGGCCCAGGCAGCCCTGCAGCTGGTGGGTATGGAGGGGTTGTCATTGCAGCAGGCGCCGGAGCAGCTCAGCGGCGGCCAGCAAAGGCGCCTGGCCCTGGCAGTGCAGCTACTGCGCAACCCCCGGGTGCTGCTGCTGGATGAACCCACCGCAGGCCTCGACTGGGCCGTTCGTGGCGAAATCCTGGAGCTGTTAGCGGTCCTCTCCCAAGAGCGGGCCGTGCTGGTGGTCACCCACGAGCCGGAGCTATTTGGCGGCGTGATCGATGGCGGCTGGCGGCTGGAGCGGGGCCAGCTGGAACCCCTCGGCGCGCTGCCTACGATGGCCCCAACGATTGCCACACCCCAGGGAAACCAGCCTTGAGCGACCAACTTCTCCGGGCCACGGCCGCCGGCGGCGGCATCCGCATGGTGGCGGTCAGCACCACCCAGGCCAGCCGCACCGCCAGGGAGCGCCACCAGCTCTCTTTTCTCGCCAGTGCACTGCTGGGCCGAGCCATGACGGCTGGGCTGCTGCTGGCCAGCTCGATGAAGGTGGCCCATGGCCGCGTCAACCTGCGCATTGCCTCCGATGGCCCCCTGAAGGGCCTGATGGTGGATGCGGGCCGCAACGGCACCGTGCGCGGCCATGTGGGCTATCCGGGTTTGGAGCTGGAGCTGCTGAAAGATCCAGAAGGCCTGGCCCACTTTGACTTCAAAACCGCCTGCGGCACCGGCTATCTGCACGTGGTGCGAGATCTGGGTGAAGGCGAGCCCTTCAGCTCAACGGTGGAGCTGGTAAGCGGCGGCATCGGCGAAGACCTGGCCTCCTATCTGCTGCACTCCGAGCAGACCCCTTCAGCGGTATTCGTGGGCGAGCAGCTCGACAACAGTGGTGTGGTTTGCAGTGGCGGCGTGCTTGTGCAGGTGATGCCAAAGGCCGCCCGCGAACCAGCCCTAGTGGCCCTTCTCGAGGAGCGCTGCCGCGAGGTGCAGCACTTCAGCCAACGACTAGCCAAGTGCGAAGGCCAGCTACAAAACCTGCTCGAAGATATTTTCCCAGACCTCGATCCCCAGCCCCTGGAAGATGCTGAGGCCTGTACGCCGGTGCGGTTCCACTGCCCATGCAGCCGGGAGCGCAGCGTCAGCGCCCTGAAACTGCTTGGCCACGCCGAACTGAATTCAATTTTAGTGGAAGACGGCCATGCCGAACTTACCTGCCACTTCTGTAATGAGATCTACACGGTTGGGGCAGCAGAGCTTAGCGAGCTAATCGCAGAGTTTGGTTCTTCTCTATAGATAACAAGCCCTGACCTGCTCCATCGTTCAATATATTAGCTGGTTAAATGATTAACCCAATCAACCAATAAGCAGGGCGCCAAGCAACAACAGCAGCAGAGCCGGCAGGCTTTGCACCTGGGTAAGGCTCAGTGGCAACCCCAGCGGCAAGGTGCTAGAGAGAGCACCGGCCAAAATCGCGCCCACCAGCAACCCGGCGCAGAGAAGGGCGAAGCCCCAGCCCACCGCAGCCAGGAAGCGGCGGTTACGCCACTGCAGGTTGATAACTGCCATTGCGGTAGCAAAGGCCAGCACCAGATCCGGGGGGAAGCCTGGAGCAAGCAGCAGCAGGAGCAGTAAAGCCCCAGATGTAGCCAAGGGAAACCAGAGCTCCCGACCAGTGGCTAGTGCCAAGCCAGGAAGCCTGAGCTGGGGAGCGGAAACCCTGGGCAACTGAAGCTGAGGCAGGGCCGGCACTGCCAGCTTGGGCGGCGGCGGCGCTAGTTGCTCCCGCTGGGAGGCGGACTTAGCCGCACTACTGACGCGACCCTGCTGACGCTCTTTGAGTCGCTCCATCAAGACAGCGTCGTAGGCAGCCTCAATCCGCGAGCGCGCCATGGTGTCGTCACCCACCTCGTCGAGCCGGGCCAATTTGGCCGCCTGCACCTCGTCGAAGCCAGCATCAGCAGGCACGCCCAGCAGCTCGTAAGGGCCAGAGGGGTCAGCAGCAGGTGATGGCTGGTCGGAGCGTTGGGTCATGACAAGCCGCGGAACGGCACAGAGGGGATCACAAATCATTCCCTGGAAACAGGGTATCGAGGCGTGACTAAAACAGGGGCTCACAGGAGAGAAATCCAGACTCAAGTTGCAGTCGGCGGCTGCAGCTCTCTGCTTCCTCAGCCCCGAGTCGCTTGCGGTGTTTGAGAAGGGGAAGCTGGGGTGGCAAGTGGCTACCTTCCCGCATCTCAACAGTGGTCGCACCAATAGGTCCCTGGGAGGGCAGGAAACTCACGTAATCGCAGCCCCCGTCTGGGCGGGGACGCACCAGCCAAAGAGGCTTTGGCATCACTGTGATGGTTCGTTACCTAACAGTCTGGCGCGCCAGCCGCCCCGCCGTGAGCGGTCCCCTGCCGGTACCGTTCCCCCGCCAGGACCGTTGCTTGTGGTTGCCACAAAAGCCGAAGCAGTGCGGTGAAGATCCTGAGAAGGGGAAAGCGCTCAATTCTTATAAACCACAGGGAACCAGCGCCTCAAAGCCCGCGCGACATAAACCAGGCCCACCAAAACGGGTACCTCGATCAGGGGGCCAACGACCCCGGCCAGAGCCTGCTGGGAAGTGACACCCCAAACACTGATACTGACGGCAATTGCCAGCTCAAAGTTGTTGCCAGCGGCAGTGAAAGCGAGCGACGAGGTGCGGCGATAGTCGAGGCCACTACAGCGGCCAATAACAAAGGCCAGGCTCCACATCAGAACGAAATAAATGAACAGTGGCATGGCTATCCACAACACTTGAACCGGATCAGATGTAATTGCCTGACCCTGCAAGGCGAACATCACTACAATCGTGAACAGCAGGCCATAAAGGGCCCAGGGAGCGAGCCGTGGCAAAAAGGTTTTTTCGTACCAGCGCACACCCTTAGTTCGCAAGCCAATGCGTCGGGTGAGAAAGCCCGCAAGCAAAGGAACTCCCAAAAAAATCATCACCGCCTTGGCGATCTCCCAAAGCGAAAAATTCACCGCCTCACTATTAAGACCAAGCCAGCCAGGCAGGATCTGAAGGTAAAAGCTGCCAAGCAGGGCGTAAGCGAGCACCTGAATAACGGAATTAATAGCCACAAGCAAAGCAGCCGCTTCCCGATCGCCCCCAGCCAGATCAATCCAGATCAACACCATCGCAATACACGGGGCAATGCCGATCAGGATCAAACCGGTGCGAAATTCGGGCTGATCAGGTAAAAACAACCAAGCCAGGCAGAACATCAGCAAGGGTCCCAAACCCCAAACCAAGCCAAGCGCCAGTCCCAGCAGCTTGCGGTCGCTGGCCACCCGCGCGAGCTCCCCGTAGCGAACCTTAGCCAGCACCGGATACAGCATCATCAATAGCCCCAGCGCAATCGGCAGGGAGGTGTGGCCTACCTGCACGGTGCCAAGTAGCAACTGAAGACCAGGCAACAGACGACCAAGCAACAGGCCGCTCGCCATTGCCAAAAGGATCCACAACGGCAAAAGCCGATCAAGTAAAGAAAGTCGAGCCAAAACGGGCTCTTGAGCAGGGGAGGTCATCGGCAAGAGGGGGCAGGAGTTGAGCATTTGGCAGCCAAATCCCCTAGCCAGCCGCGCAGCTGCTCAATCGCATCGGTGCGCAGGCTGTAGTACACCCAGCGGCCCTCATCTCGGGCCTCAATCAAACCAGCCTCTCGCAGCACCTTGAGATGGAAAGAGAGCTTGGATTGGGCCAGGCCCAGCTCACTGGTGAGCTCACAAACACAGCGCTCACCAACCCCCAAGGCTTCAAGCACCTGGAGCCTGAGGGGATCTGCCATGGCCTTAAGCAGGGCCCGAGCCTTGGTGGGATCAAGCGCCACAGGGTGACCTAGAACACTCATGCACCAATTTTAGTTGATCAATCAACTGATGTTGATTTAAGGTCTGACGATCCATACCGCCATTGTCGGCTCTGCGCCATGAAAATCGGCATCAACGGCTTTGGCCGCATCGGCCGCCTGGTGTTTAGGGCCCTGTGGGGCCGTCCCGGCATTGAGCTTGTCCACGTCAACGATTGCGGCGGTGATGCTCAAACCGCCGCCCACCTGCTCGCCTTCGACTCCGTTCATGGCCGCTGGCAACAGGCGGTGCAAGGAAATACGCGCGGCTTCTTCGTGGGTAGCCAGGCGGTGAGCTACACCCGCCAGAGCGATCCCACCGCCGTGCCCTGGAAGGAAGCTGGCGTGGAGATGGTGCTGGAGTGCAGCGGCAAGTTCAAAACACCGGAAACACTCCAGCCCTACTTCGACCAGGTGGGCCTCAAGCGAGTGGTGGTGGCCTGCCCAGTGAAGGGTGAGATCGCCGGGGCCGAGGCCCTCAACGTTGTATTCGGCATCAATCACCAGCTCTACGACCCGGAGCAGCACCGTCTGCTCACGGCCGCCTCCTGCACGACCAACTGCCTGGCACCTGTCGTGAAGGTGATTCACGAGGGCTTTGGCATCAAGCACGGCTCGATCACCACCCTCCACGACGTCACCAACACCCAGGTAGTGGTGGATGGCTTCAAAAGTGACCTGCGCCGGGCCCGCTCCTGCATGCAGAGCCTGATCCCCACCACCACGGGATCAGCCAAGGCGATTGGAATGATCTTTCCAGAACTGCAAGGAAAACTAAACGGCCATGCCGTGCGGGTGCCACTGCTAAATGCCTCACTCACCGATGCGGTATTTGAACTAAGGCGCGAGGTGACAGTGGAGGAGGTAAACAGCGCCTTTGAAGTCGCTGCCAACGGAACACTGCGCGGCATTCTTGGCTACGAAACCAGGCCGCTGGTCTCAGTTGATTATGTAAATGATGATCGCAGCGCCATCGTCGATGCCGCCTCGACCATGGTCGTTAATGGCACCCAGCTCAAGGTGTACGCCTGGTATGACAATGAGTGGGGCTACAGCTCTCGCATGGCCGATCTGGTGAGCCATGTGGCCCTGATCGACGAGCGCTGAGCCAGAGCCATGAGCCGCGCCCTTTCAGCCCTGCAGCAATACATGATCGTGACGGCCAATTACTGGGCCTTCACCCTCACCGATGGCGCCCTGCGCATGCTCGTGGTGTTCCACTTCCACGAGCTTGGCTACAGCACCCTTGAGATCGCCTTTCTGTTTCTTTTTTATGAGTTTTTTGGCATCATCACCAACCTCTATGGCGGCTGGCTGGGAGCTCGCTTTGGTCTGCGGCTAACCCTCTGGAGCGGCACCTTAATGCAGGTGGCAGCACTGCTGATGCTGATCCCAGTGGCTGAAGACTGGCCCAAATGGTGGAGCGTGGCCTATGTGATGATGGCCCAGGCGATCAGCGGCATAGCCAAAGATCTCAACAAAATGAGTGCCAAGAGCGCCATTAAAACCGTGGTGCCTGAAACTCCGGAAGACCACAGCAAGGGAGAGGGTCAACTTTTTAAGTGGGTAGCGATTCTCACCGGCTCCAAAAATGCCCTCAAGGGTGTGGGCTTCTTTCTTGGCGGAGTGTTGCTCACCACAATCGGCTTCAACCTTGCGGTGGCAGCGATGGCGGCCGGATTGTTTTTAGCTTTCCTGGTGACCCTGGTGCTGCCAGCAGAAATCGGCAAGATGAAACAGAAGCCGGGCTTCACAGCGCTGTTTTCCAAGAGCCGCGGCATCAACGTGTTGTCGCTGGCACGCTTCTTCCTATTTGGAGCTCGCGACGTTTGGTTTGTGGTGGCCCTACCCGTATTTCTGCAGAGCACCCTGGGCTGGCGCTCCTGGGGAGTAGGCGGCTTCATGGGCCTGTGGGTGATCGGCTACGGAATCGTGCAGGGGTCGGCACCAGCCCTGCGCAGGGCCTGGGGCCAGAGCGCACCTCCAGGAGTAGCAGCAGTGCAGTTTTGGAGTGCGGTCCTCACCGCTATTCCAGCTCTGATTGCAATTGCGTTGTGGCGGGAGGTTGGCCAGCCTGGGGTAGCAGTAGTGGGGGGATTAGCTGTATTTGGCGTAGTTTTTGCGATGAATTCATCAATCCACAGCTACATGGTGCTGGCTTACACCGACACTGAATCTGTGAGCCTAAATGTGGGCTTCTATTACATGGCAAACGCAGCAGGCCGCCTACTCGGCACCGTGCTTTCTGGAACCCTATTTATGCTGGGAGGGCTTCAGACTTGCCTGTGGAGCTCGGCCATAATGGTAGCGGTAGCTGCCTTAGTGAGCACTCGCCTGCCAACGCCGCCGCGGCAACTTATAGAAACCAGCTAATTCTGAAATCTACCGAGCTGAGTTAATGATTTTTCGCCAAAATCCAGCGGATTGGCCACGCTCCTTTTTTTCGGCACAAATATCCAACCAGGGCCAACAATTTGGAGACAAGGATGCAACTCTTATATTCAGAAGAATAAATACAGCACTTGCTCTCTGCCCGATAGCGGAAGACGACCAGGGCATATGTAGTCGCAATTAAGATCCATTGTCCCTTATTGGACATATTGTGGCAAGGACAGCAGCGAAACGGGAGTTGGCCGACGAAGCATTGCCAAAGCATAATTCGCGCAACAGAATATGCATCGATTGCAATTGATACTTAGGCTGGTTTTAAGCAATAGCCAGTCAAGTGATAGGGATAGCAAATCCCAGTTGCTAGAACTTTTGACTCCTGCGCTGACGGGGAATTAATCCAGCCGTCGATGCCCTTCGCTGGCACAGCATAAATACACACCAGGGCTGACCGCGGCGGAATCTGGGCAAAATGGCGCTTCCACGCCGATCGCAGCCCATTAAAAAAGGGGGCTCATTGAGCCCCCTTAGAAAATGGATCACAAGATCCAGACGATCACTCCTTAATCCGTGCGACAGCCTTCTGAGCTGAAGCCTGGATCGAATCGCGCAGGGGCACGTAGCCGAGGTCGTCGGCAATGGCTTGGGCCTTTTCACTCAGGATGAAGGTCGCCATTTCACGCAGGGACTCTGCTTTGGCACCATTCCCCTTGGCATAGAAGAGGAGATAGGTGAGCGTGGCGATCGGGTAAGCGCCAGGGGTGGACGGGTTGGGATTGCCACCAGCCAGGTTCTTATCGAGCTTGATGCTGGACAGAGCCTTGGCACCGGCAGCGGCAGTGGGGAGCACGAACTCACCAGCCTTGTTCTGCACGGCAGCGGCCTTAAGACTACCCTTAACAAAAGCCTGGTTCACATAACCAATAGACCCTTGTGTGGTGTTGAGCGTACCGGCAACACCATCGTTACCCTTGCCACCCACGCCCACTTTCCAGTTCACGGATTTGCCGTTACCGAGAGTCCATTCTTTCGAGAATGACTGCAGGGATTCGGTGAAAGCCGCGGTGGTGCCAGAGCCGTCGGAACGGTGCACCACGGTGATCTTGCCATCAGCGCAACCGAGCTGCTTCCAGTTGTTGATCGACCCCATGAAGATCGAAACAACCTGCTTCTGGGTGAGCTTCAGGGAGCAACCAGACTTGTTGTAGGCCACAGCGATTGAGCCGCCCACGGTGGGGATCTGAACCACACCGCGTGACACGCTCTTGATATCCTTTTCGCTGATCGGGTCATCACTGGCACCGAAAGCAACGGTTTCGTTGATGAATGCCTTGCGGCCACCACCAGAGCCAATGGCCTGATAATTCACTTTAGGGCCACCCGATTTGGCCAGCATGGAAAACCAGCGGGTATAAATCGCATCAGGGAATGTTGCACCGGCACCAGCCAAGCGCACGGCAGCCTGGGAAGCTGCTCCACCGATGAGCCCAGCAAAAACCAGAGCAGTAAAAGATCGCTTCAGGAAAGTCATTAAGTAGAAGACAGTTCCAAAAAAATAATAGCAACCCACCTCTCTGCTCAACGTTATGAGGCCATTAAGAGGCGGCAAAGCAATGGGTGATGATCGCCTTGAATAGGCAAACGGAAACTACAAAAAAACCTCCCCGAAATGGGGAGGCTTTGGAAGTGTGTGATGGGCAGCCGAGGACTGCGTGAGGAGCTGAAGAAGCTAACCAGGGATCAGAAGCGGAACGTGGTTTGAATCACGCCACCCCAGGTGTAAGAGCCTGCGTTTTGCTGATAATCGTTAACCCAGAAAATGGCCGGAGTAACGGAGATATTGTCGGAGACTTGATACTTGTAGAAGAACTCGTACATCATGGACTGGGAGCTTGACACTCCCAAGCCGCTGTCAGTCGAGAACGGTGCTTGGCCGAAGGCAAAGCCCGCGTTGTTGCCCTTCAGCAAGACATCCTTCCACTGCAAGCCCACCATCCAGGACTGGGTGGTGAGAGTTTGAGTGGAGTTAGCATCCTTGATACCGGTGCCACCATCGTAATAACCGTAGCCAGCGCTGATCGAAGGAATCCAGCCGGAATCCATTGGCTCCCAGAAGCCAGCAATGGAGACACCATTAAGGCTGTTGTTTGAAACCACTCTGGAATATGCCAGGTTGGCATCCCTCAGGCTGGAGTTAACCGAACCATATCGATAGGCAATCGCAGCACCGTAGTTGGGGCCGCGCACACCAAACTGGGTTAAAACGTTGATACCGCCATCGGAATCGAAGGCGCCAATAGTGGAATTTTCGTAGCTAGTTTGAGAAACGTAGTTAGCATCAAAGGCGAAGAAGGGCTTGCCCTTGGCTACTTTCTGCTTCCAGTTAAAGCCGAAGCCAGCACCGGTTGCCTTGTTATAGGTACCGGAGACACCAGCCAGATTAAAGAAGTCGAGAATGTCGGCCTTGTAGGCGCTGGGGATGAAGGTAAGGATCTCAGTGTTACGCACCAGAGCACCGGCGGTAAGCTTGATCTCATCGCCCACAGGGAAGGTGTAGAAGAGGCGATCGATCCAAACGGAGTTTGTGCCAGTGCCTTGGGATTCAGCCTTATCAAGCTTGAAGACCTGACTGCCGCTACCGAAGGGCAAGTTGCTGAAGTTACCGCTTCTCAGCCGTGTGCGCAGCAGATCCTTGCCGGTGAAGCTGGTATCAAAGGCTAGGCGAACGTCGTAATTAAAGGTGGTGTTATTAGGGCTAGATCCCTTGGCAGCAGCGGCGGCAGTTCCACCCAAGCAGTTTGTACTGCCAGGCGTACAAGTTTTAATTTTGCCCTTATCAAATACTACAGCACCTGCTGCGTTAAGTTGTGTGCCTTTGACTTCTTTAACCTCGGCGGTGGTGATTACAGCTCTTGTGTCAAAGTTGGGAGTTCCCGCGATCACGAAGCTCGCTTCACCACGCAGCTTGGTGGTGGTGGAGAACTGCTGGGCCTGCAGCTGGCCCACCTTCGACTCGAGGCCATCCACCCGGGAGGTGAGCACGGTGAGCTCGGAGTCAAACTCGTTGAGCAACTTTTGCAGCTCGTCGGTCACCTCGGAGACGCGATCGAGACAGGCGTTAAGCAGGGCAGCCGCTTCGAAACGGGTCATGGCGTTGCCGCCCTTGAACTTGCCGTTGGGGTAGCCGGCCACACAGCCGTACTTCTCCACCAAGTTGCTCAGTGCCTGATAGGCCCAGTCGGTGGGCTGCACATCAGAGAATTGATTGACGCTGGTCACCTGGTTTTTCGATTCCCAGGCGCGGAAGCGATCAACGTCTTGCTGCTGCATGTAGTCGTTGATGGCGGCCGAGCCGTTCAACGAGGCCACTTCTTGGGCAGGAGCGGCTAGGGGGGCTGAAATGCTGGCGCCGGCAAGAGCCAGCAGCAGTTTTTTGGAAAGATTCATCGGGTCCTCACACCGATAGGGGTGACTTCACAAAGGAAGTCGCGGGCAACCTATCGAGGGTGCTTGGCAACTACGAGCAAGCAGACTACATGCGTTGGGTGTTCCAGGACACAGCGCATGCGGCATGTCTGATGCTCATGTGCTGGGTCGAGTCAATGCCAGCTCTTCAACCCTTAGAGGAAGCGGCGACAGCCCGCTTTTACCTGTCCTTCAGTAAACACCAGGGGCGCCACATCCGCGGTCGCGGCAGCAACGCCCGCCAGAGAGATTGCCGCCGCCTGCTCGGCAGCACATCGCAGACCAGCTCGCGCCACTGCTCCCAGCAATGGCGTTGATGCTGCACCAGCAGCCACTCCAGCTGGGGCAGCACCTCCTCCAACCGACCTGGCACCTGATCGTTGATGGCGCACTGCAGCACCTGCAGATCGTTGAATTCACCAAGCAGCTCCTGCCCCTGCTTGAGGCTGTCGATGCAGGCGGCAGTTTGAACGCCCTCCAGCGCGGAGAGATTTTCCAGGCGATAGCGAGCCTGCTTGATCTGCCGCCGCAGCTCGTGCAGCACCTCCACCTCGCCCTCAGCACTACTGACCTGCCAGCCCGGATGGAGAAACACGCTGGCCAGGCAGGGCCCCTGCCATTCGATCAACCACTCCCTTACCGGCTGATCCCCCAACAGCGTGTATTGCGGCTGCTTCAACCAGAGCTGCAACTGGGCCAATCCCTCCAGATAGGAGCGGCTCTGCAGCACCTCCACCACATGGCCGTAGGCCAACTGCCGCTCCCGGCGCAGTTGCTTGAGCACGGGCCGGAGGGCCTTCACCTCGGCCTGCGGCAGCTGGGGCAGGAAGCCCTCTTCTAGTCGCTCCCGCAGCACATCGAGATCCCGGGCCAGACCCAGTCGCCGCACCCATTTAGCCAGGCGCTGGTCATTGATGGCCGAGGGCAGCTGCAGGGCTGGTTCGAACTGGAGCACGGTGGTGCGCAGCCGCCTCATGGTGACCCTCATCTGATGCAACGGCTCGGCACCCTTGCCCTCGGAAACCGGTGTCTGCAACTGCACCAGCTTGGCGACCTGCCCCTGCAGCAGATCCCGGGCAAACCGGCCATTGCTGAGGGGGTGGGAGGCAGGCACAAACACTATGGCGAGCTCAGCGGAATTCCGGTTTCTTGATGCTGTCGAGACTGCGCTGCAGCGCCTGGCTGGTGGTGAGTCCTACGGGGATATCGCCGCCGAAAGCGGTGCCTATCACCTTTTGATGCAACTTATTTTCCACCAACCTATAGGTACTGGAGGGGATGGGCACAGACCCAGCCTGCTTCACCAGAGTGAGGCCATTATTGATGGTGTAGTTCACAAATTTCTGCAGCTCCGGGCGTTGCCGCAGGGCCTTGTCGTTAACGTAAATAAACAGGGGTCTAGACAGAGGAACATAGGCTTCCTTTTGAACCGTTGCCAGCGAAGGAAGCACAGCGCCCTTTGGCCCAACAACACTGAGGGCTTTCAACCGCTTGGCGTTGGCCTGGTAGTAAGCAAATCCAAAATATCCCAGGGCATCTGGATTGTTGGCTACGCAGGCAACCAGTTCATTATCTTTTTCACTGGAAAAATAATCCGACCTCGAATTGTCTTCATCGCCATTTATGGCCTTATTGAAATAATCATAAGTACCAGAGTCCTTACCAGGACCACACAGTCGAATCGGCCGGTTGGGCCAATCTAGGTTGACCTGACTCCAGGTTTTCACCGATCCAGCCGCCCGCGCACTCCAGATACGCGCGAGCTCCCGGGTGGTGATGCTGGAAGCCCAGGTGTTGCCGGGGTTCACCACCACAGTGATCGCATCAAAGCCAATCGGCAGCTCCAGGAAGGTCACCCCGTTGGCCGCGCAGGCCTTGAGCTCCTTGGCATTGATCGGACGCGAGGCGTTGGCCAGGGGCAACTTACCGCTGCAAAACTGCCGAAATCCCGCCGAGGTGCCGGTTTCCTTGAGCTCAAAGCGCACCTGGCTATTGGCACCGCCCTTCTGATAGCCCGCGATCGCCGCCTGCATCACAGGGAACACCGTGCTCGAACCGCCGATGCGGATCGGCTCCGGTGCTGCCAGCGCGCCCACCGGCAGGAGGGACACCATCGGGGCAAGCCAGGCAAAGCGCAAGGTAGGGCGCATAACGATCACAACCACAACGGAACTTTGGGTGATCGGAGGGCTTCTGGGGGTTAAGGCCAGGTTGTGGCTTCAGCGCGGTGCCGTCCAATCCGCAAACCAACCACGGCGCCACAGCCAGTAGGCCTGTATCACCGCCACGATTGACATCAACAACAGACAGTAGAGATAGCCCAGATGCCAACGCAGCTCCGGCATATTCTCGAAGTTCATTCCGTAGATCCCGGCGATGAAGGTGAGCGGCGCGAAGATGCTGGTGAGGATGGTGAGGGTTTTCATCACCTGGTTCATCCTGTTGCCCACACTGGCCGCATAGGCCTGGGTGATGGCATCACATTGGTGGCGCAACAACTCACAGTTTTCAAACAGCAACTCCACCAGATCTGCCATCTCCTGAAAGCCAACCAGGGCTTCGGGGCCTAGTAGCTGCTGCCTTTGGCGCAGCAGCACCCGGATCTGGTGGCGCAGGGGCCACACCTGGTTGCGAATCGTGCGCAGGTTGCTGCGATACACAAAAGCCCGGGCCAATAACTTCGGTTTGGGGTCCCGCAAGGCAGCTTCTTCCAGATCGTCGAGGCGATTGGCGATCTGCTCAAGCATGGGGAAGAGGGCATCGAGCAACTCATCCACCAGGAAGTGGAGAATGTCATCAAGGTCGCGATGTTCCACCTCACCCACCCTGGATTCCAGCCAAGCGGTGAGCTCCGGAAACGACTCCCCCGCCGGCGCCTCCTCAAAGGTGACCAGCAGGTTGGGCAGCAGCAGCAGACCCACCTGGGAGCTGAGCAGGTGAAATGGATCACGGGCAAAGCTAAGCCGGTGCAGCACCACAATCACGGCTTCCCCTAGCCCGTCGACCCGTGAGCGCTGGGGTACCTCCAGCAGGGGAGGCAGCAACATGCGAGGCACCTTGACTATGTCGAGCATGGCCTCAACTGCCCCTGGATCCCCCAGGCCCATCACCCTCAGCCAGATGGGATAGCCAAGCGCCTGCAGAGGCAAAAGTTCAGCAGGATCGTGCAGGAATATCAGCCGGGGGCCGTCTGGCTCAAACAACACGGCACTGAAACAACTGCGGTGCCGCCCGCCAGAGACGTATAGGTGGGCTGGCAAATTGGCCGGCCGCTCCTCCAGGAGGTGGGAATTCAGAGCACCAGGGGTGGGGCGCAGCACGTTGGGTTCAGTTCAGGAGCCTGCCAGCGGATCAAGAGTTGACCACCGGCAATGATGCTGGCCTGGATCAGCAGACACATCACAACCTGTAGCCACCTACTACCCGTGGACTGATCCATGAGAGCGCAGATCTAATGGTTTGGCATGTTGCGGCCGCCGACCTAATACCGCCGGTGCTCCTGACGACACCGAAGCGCCCTTCAACGCCCCTTAATCCAATTCTTCTAAGTTGGCTGAGATATGAATGCTCTCAGTGTCCAGTGCGGAGCCCAGGCCCACCCCATCCGATCCGCAAGGCATAGCCAACGGCATTAGCTCGCCTTTTGAATCCCATTCCGCCTACCGGGGCTCCGATTGGACTCCCGAGCGTTTGATGTTCCACCAAAACCTCGAATCATTTGCCGAGAGGGTCGGGCTTGTGGTGGGCCTGCAAAGCAATGGCAAGATGAGTCAGGAGCAGGCCTACGACGAAATCCGCCGCATCTGGAACGATCTCAAGGAAAGCAAGGACACCCTGCTCAATCTCCCGGAGCAGGGCTGAGCCCTAAACCACTAAGCATTAATACTGCTTCCCAGCTACTGGCGCTGCAGCCGGCTTTCCATAGGGTGTGAGCATCGATTTTGGCCTGGCTTGGATCCTGTCTCCCAGTTCCCCCTGGTGTTCCACGACCAGCAAGCGGTGGTGGATTTAGATCCCCAGGCCCTGGCGACCAAGCTGGCCCAGCACTTTCCTCTCCAGGATTTTGCCCCTCGCAACCCCTTGCTCAACCCGTTTCGGCACCGGGCCAGCACTGCCGTAGCGGGAGACCTCACCCTCACCTGTGGATATACAAGCCCTATCCATGGCTGCATCAGTGATAACCCAGGCGTAGGCGCAATCAACATCTGCTATCAGGGGGAATCTTCCTACGGAGTGGATGGGAACATCTTCCAAATTCACGCTGAAGCACCCCTCTATTTCAACCCAGGCTTCTCTTACACCTACGCAAGTGGGCACTACAACGGGCTGGTGCTGCACGTAGATCTACAGCGATTGCAGGACACGGCCGCTGCCATCGGCGGCATGGGGCTCTCCGGTCGACGCTTTGCCCCCGATCTGCAGCGTCCCCAGGTGCTCTCAACGACCGAGGAGCGGCAGGCCAAATTGCTGCTCACCATGCGCCGGGCCTTTGCCCTGCTCGATGCGCCGGAGCTGCAAGCCCGTGGCGATCTGGAGGTGCTGCAGCTCGACGACCTCATTTATCGCATCCTGGCCCTAGCCCTTTGCCCCCAACTCGAGCAGCGGGGTAGCTGGCATGGCGAGGGGCTCTCCAGGGAGCTGATCTTCGAAGAATTGCTGGAGTGGATTGGGGCCAATCTGCAATCACCAATCAACCTCACGCAGCTGGAGCAGCGCAGCGGCTACTCGAGGCGCAACCTGCAGCTCGCCTTCAGCCAACGCTTCGGTTGCGGACCAATCCAATGGGTCCGCCGTCAGCGCCTTGGCCTGGCCCGCCAGCACCTGCTCAACCCCTCGCCGAGCGACAGCGTGGCCGGCATCTCCTCAAAACTGGGCTTTAGCAACCTCTCCGCCTTCAGCAGAGACTTCCACAACACCTATGGCATTCGCCCCTCAGAGATGTTGCGTGAAGGGCGGCGCCTACACGGCTAGCCCTTCAGCCCGGGGATAAAACGCCGCTCGTGCTGGGCACCGGTGAGCATGCGATTCCAATAAAGCCCCGGCAACAGCTTGCGCTTGATCCACCACATGCTCCAGCGCTCCTTAGTGGGGTCGAGCGGGAAGGAGGGGACCGGCTGCTGCTCATAATTGAACTCAGCCATGATCGCCTTGCCATAGCCGGTAATCAGGGGGCAGCAGCTGTAACCGTCGTAGGCCGCCGCTAAGGGCTGGCCATCAAGCAGGGCAAGCAGGTTGGCCACCAGCACCGGCGCCTGGCCGCGCACCGCCGCGGCCGTCTTGGAGTTCGGCATGCCACTGACATCGCCGAGCGAAAACACGTTGGCGTAGCGGGTGTGCTGCAGGCTGAACTTGTCGACCTCGACGAAGCCGCTCGCCGCTGCCAGGGGGCTATCTGCCACCACCCGGGGGGCAGCCATCGGCGGCGTCACGTGCAGCATCCCGTAACCGATCACTTCTTCGCGGCTGGTTTCGCCCTCAGTCACCTTGAACACCGCCTCCCGGCTCTGGGGACGCACCTCCGTAAGCACGTGGTTGTAGCGGGCATCAATACCCTTGCGCTTCACCACCTCCCGCAGCGGTGCGGCATATACGGGCACCCCGAAGATGCCAGGCGTGGCGGTGGCATAGATCACCTTTGCCGCCAGTCGCTTCTTGGCAACAACATCGGCAGCCAGATAGGCAATCTTCTGGGGCGCCCCCGGACACTTTATCGGCATCGGCGCACAAGTAAACACGGCGTTGCCGGCCGCCCCCTGGCCGCCCTTGAAGGCCTGGAGCGTGTCCCAGGTGTAAGCGGCGTGGTGCTGGCTGTAGTTGCTGCACACCCCGCCCCGGCCAAGGGCCTCGGGCAGGCCCTTGATCTTGTGCCAGCAGAGCTGCAGGCCGGTGGCCACCACCAGCACGTCGTAGCTGAGGCTCTGGCCGCTGGCCGTGCTCACCAGGTTGCGATCCGGATCGAAACCAGCAACCACATCGCGGATCCAGGTCACCCCCGCTGGGATGAGATCGGCCTCAGCGCGGCGAGTCTCCTCAAGGCTGAACACACCTGCACCCACCAGGGTCCAGCCCGGTTGGTAGTAGTGATCGCTGGAGGGCTCGAGAATCGTCACCGCAAGGGCCGGACGGGCCCGTTTCAGCTGGGCGGCGGCGGTGATGCCGGCGGCGCCGCCGCCGACAATCAAAACTTGGTGATGGGCCATAAAAAGGGCCGCTGGTGGAGCAGCGGCTGGATGCCATTCCTCCCGCTCTAGACGGGAAGCGTCAAATGGACAAGCCCGAAGGATTCACACCTCTATGTTTTTAAACCTCTAAGGATTCACACCGCTTCGGTCACCTCACGTTTGAGCAGGGCGTAGAGATAGTCGGGTGCCTTGTAGCGGGTGGGTAGGCAGGAGTGGAGCAGGCTGAGTCGGTCCCAGGCCACGGTGCGCTTGATCGCCTCCAAGCTGCGCCCTTCCCGGATCAGTAGCCGCAGGGCCTTGCAGCAGCCGGAGTAACCAGCTTCCAATTCTCCGATCGTGGGCTTGGGGGCAACGGTCATGCTGGGAAAGTTCGGAAGGAAGCCCGCCGGCGAGCTAAATACAACGCTAAACAGAAGGCTGTGTGCCCGCGGCAACAATGCCGTCAAGAAATGCCGTCAAGACACGAATCCTTACCAGTTCTGCCCCCAACCGATCCCGCGCCATGCCAAGCCAGCAGCTGAGCCTGCGTCAACCCGATGACTGGCATGTGCATCTGCGCGATGGCTCCATGCTCCAGGCCGTCGCCCTGGCTACGGCCCGCCAGTTCGCCCGGGCGATCGTGATGCCAAATCTGAGCCCGCCGGTAACCACGGCGGCGGCAGCCGAGGCCTATCGCCGCCGCATCCGCGAAGCCTTGCCCGACGGCAGTCGCTTCGAACCACTGCTGACGGCGTACCTCACCGATGCCATCGATCCCGCCGAAATCGAACGGGGCTTCCGCCAGGGGGCCTGGGTGGCCTGCAAGCTCTACCCGGCCCATGCCACCACCAATTCGGCCGCTGGCGTCAGCTCAATCGAGGCAATCACGCCCGTCTTTGAGACCATGGAGCGCATCGGCATGCCCCTGCTGATCCACGGCGAAGCAACCAGCGCCGATATCGACATTTTTGATCGGGAGGCGGTATTTATCGAGCGCCACCTGGAACCCCTACTGGGGCGCCACCCCGGCCTGAAGGTGGTGCTTGAGCACATCACCACCAGTGATGCGGTTGATTTTGTGCGCAGCGGCCCGGCCAACCTGGCGGCCTCGATCACGCCCCACCACCTGCACATCAACCGCAACGCCATGTTTGCCGGCGGCCTGCGGCCCGACTTCTACTGCCTGCCTGTGGCCAAGCGGGAATTGCACCGCATCGCCCTGCGGGGCGCCGCCACCTCCGGCAACCCGAAGTTCTTCCTGGGCACCGATTCCGCACCCCACGCCCGCACTGCCAAGGAAGCCGCCTGCGGCTGCGCTGGCATTTTCAATGCCCCATTTGCGTTGGAGAGCTACGCGGCGGTGTTTGAGCAGGAGAATGCCCTGGAGAAGCTAGAGGCCTTCGCCTCGGAGTTTGGGCCCCGGTTTTACGGGCTACCGCTCAACGAGGCCACGGTCACCCTGGAGCGGCAGCCCCTGGAGGTGCCCAGCCGGCTCCACCTCAATGATGCGGCCGGCACCGCCGTCGAACTGGTGCCCTTCCATGCTGGAGAAACCCTGCCCTGGCGATTGTTGCAGCCCTGAGAATCCGGCTTTAGTGAGGCTTTGTTGGCGCCGAAGATGGTGCCCAGGACAAACTGGAGGCCGAGCAGCTGCCGGCAGTGTTTGGGCAAGACTTGCAACGCTATGGCCAATACAGGCCTGCACCCGATCGCATGACCCACGCCCTGGTGGTGAACACGGGCAGCTCCAGCGTCAAGCTGGCCCTCTGCGATTCGAGCGGCCGACGGCTCTGGCAAGAGCAGCGCAGCTGGGGGCTTTCCCAGGCCGATTCGGGCAGCCAGCAACTAGCTGAACTGCTGGAGCAGTGGCTCTCCCCCCTGCTCGCTGCCCTTGAGCCCCTACCCCAGCTTGTAATTCACCGGATCGTGCACGGTGGTGCCCACTTCAGCGCTCCCACCCTGCTGAGCCCGCAAGTGCTGGCGGAGCTAGCAAACCTGGTGCCCCTGGCCCCACTGCACAACGGCCCAGCGCTGGAGGCAATCAACTGGCTGCAAGACCAGCTGCAGGGCCAGCTAGAGGGCAGCGCCATCCAGCAGTGGGCCTGCTTCGACACCGCTTTCCACGCCAGTCTCAGCGAAGCCGCCTCCACTTACGCCATCCCGGCAAGCTGGCGCCAGCAGGGCCTGCGCCGCTTTGGCTTCCACGGCCTCAACCACCAGCACGTGGGCGAAACGGTCGCGGCCCGAGATCCAGACATCCGCCGCCTGATCAGCTGTCAGCTCGGCGCCGGCTGCTCCCTCTGCGCGATCGAAATCGATCCCCAGGGCCAGCCGCGCAGCGTCGACACCACGATGGGCTTCACGCCGCTCGAGGGACTGGTGATGGCCAGCCGCAGCGGCAGCGTCGATCCAGGGCTGCTGTTGCACCTAATGCGCCAGGGAATTGGCGTCTCCGAACTGGATACGGGCCTTAACCGCCAGAGCGGCCTGCTGGGCCTATCCGAGCTCAGCGGAGATATGCGGGAGCTGCGCCTCCAGGCTGGCGAGGGGCACCGCGGCGCCCAGCTGGCAATCGCGGTGTTCCGCCACCGGCTACTGCAAGGGATTGGGGCCATGGCAGCCAGCCTGGGTGGAGTGGAGGCCATTGCCCTCAGCGGCGGCATCGGCGAACACGACGACGCCCTCGCCACCGAACTGGAGCAGGCCCTGGCCTGGTTGCCGGGGCTGCGCTGGCTGCGGGTGGCCGCCGATGAGGAAGGGTTGATGGTGCGGCTGATTGCAAAGAGCTGTGTCACCAGCCGGCGGACAGGCCAACGGCTGACTTAGCAACGAGCCCTAACAGCCTGCGGGCGATGGGCTTCTTCGTCAAACTCACCGACGCCATCGCCGACCGACAGTCGCTGCTGGTGACCGGGCTTGATCCCAACCCGGAGATGCTGCAGAGCTGGGCAGCGCGGCGGGGCCTGGCGGGCCGCTCCTTCCTCAGCCAGGCCCGCCACTGGATCAAGGCGGTGATCGAGGCCACAGCGCCCCATGTCTGCGCCTACAAGCCCAGCCTTGGTTTTTATCAGGCCCTTGGGCCGGTGGGACTGGAGCTGCTGCTGGAGGTGCGGGACCTGGTGCCCCGCGATCTCCCCCTGATCATCGACGCCAAACACGGCGATCTCAACTCCTCCTCGGCCCTGGCCCACTACCTGTTCAAAGATCTGGGCGCCGATGCGGTGACCCTCTCCCCCCTGGCTGGCCAGGACATCGCAGCCCCCTTCCTGCTCTATCCAGACAAGGCCGTGGTGATGACCTGCCACAGCTCAAACCAGGCGGCGCGCCAGATCCAGCACTACCCAAATGAGGAGACACCCCTATACCTGCAGATTGTGCGCGAGACCCAGCTGTGGGCCACCCCCGACCAGCTGTTGCTGGAGGTGGGAACCAGTGATCCGCAAATCCTGGCGCGGGTGCGGGCCGCAGCACCGGAGCGCTTCTTGATCCTGCGCAGCCTCTGGGGGGAAGAGGAAAAGCTCGACGCCATGCTGCAGGCCGGCCTGGGGGCCGCCGCCGATGGGCTGCTGCTGCCCCTACCTCAAAACCTGCTGGTAGAGGACGACATGGCCAGCCGAGCCGAGGCGCTCAAGCAGCAGATCACGGCCAAGCGGCAACAGTGGTTGGAAAATCACGACAAGGGCAACCCGGATACCTGTGCTCTCTGGCTACCTGAGAAGCAACCAAGAGCCGACCCGCTCGAGAGCCTGATTGTTGATCTATTCGACATCGGCTGCCTGCTATTCGGCGATTACGTACAAGCCTCGGGTGCGGTCTTCAACTACTACGTCGATCTGCGCCAGATCATCTCCGACCCAAACCTGTTCCACCGAGTGCTCCACGCCTATGCCGGCAAGCTGCAGGGCCTCGAATTTGACCGCATCGCCGGCATCCCCTACGGCTCCCTACCCACCGCCACTGGGCTTTCACTGCAACTGCACAAGCCGCTGATCTATCCCCGCAAGGAGGTGAAGGCCCATGGCGCCCGGCGCCTGATCGAGGGCGACTTTGAGGAGGGCGACCGGGTGGTGGTGGTAGACGACATCTTGATCACAGGCGGCAGCGTCCTGGAGGGCATCGGCAAGCTGGAGAGCTCGGGCCTGACGGTGCAGGACGTGGTGGTGTTCATCGACCATGGCGGCGACCATGACCGCCGCGCCCGGGAGCGGCTGGCGGCGGCGGGCTACAGCTGCCATTCCGTGTTGGACATCGCCCAGATCACCGCTGTGCTGCAGGGGGCCGGCCGCCTCAGCGAAGCCCAGGCCGCGAGCCTCGGATCGAGTCACGACGACTCAGTCCAGTCGTGATCGCACCCCTCTTTGCTCAGGCACCCCTCTTTGCTCAGGCACCAGGTCTTAATGGGGTGCCCTTGGAGGGCCAGCTGCTGTTCATCGGCCTGCTGTTTTTAGGCACGTTGGCGATCAGCCGGTTCTCGGTCCAGATCGGGATCCCGGCGATTCTAGGGGTGCTGCTGCTGGGCCTAGCGATCAACATCCAAAGCCTCAACGTCACCCATGAACAGGCCGAAAGCCTGCATGTATTCGCCCTGGCCCTGCTGCTTTTTTATGCGGGGCTGAAAACGGATATCAAAACTATCCGAGGTTTTTTGGAATATGGCCTGGCCCTGGCGGTAGGGGGGGTGGCGATTGCCACGGGTCTGCTGGCCGCCCTGATCTGGCTGCTTTCTTCCGCTGGTGGAAACCAACTAGCGCCGGGACTCAGCGACGCCATGCCCCTGGGGGCTGCCCTGCTGATTGCCGCCTGCCTGGGCTCCACCGATGCCGGAGCCACCATCAACGTGCTGAGTTCGGTGCGGCACCTGGTGCCAGAACGGCTCAAGCACCTGCTCGAATTCGAATCCTCGGTCAATGACCCAACGGCCCTGCTGCTATTCGGCTTGATCGTGGGGCTGTTCAGCACCTCCAGCGCCGGCGCCAGCCTCGAGCAAGCAGCACCTGTTGGGGTGATGCTCAACGGCCTGCGAAACTTCGTGCAACAGGTGGGCGGCGGCCTAGTCATAGGGGCACTGTTTGGCTATGTGGCCAAATTCGTGATCAATGAGCTGGCCCACGACAGATCCCAGCTACTGATTGTGGCCATGTCTATTGCCTTTGTAGACTATGGCTGCAGCTACTTTCTAGGCGGATCCGGATTGATTTCGGTGTACATCACTGGAGTGATGATGACCAACATGATCTACCGCCAAGCCGATATCAACCATGAATCGATTCAGGAGGTGCTGCTGCCTTTCAATACCATGGCCGAGATTTGTATCTTTTTAATATTTGGTCTACTGGTGAATCCAAGCAGTCTGCTTCCCGCCCTGCCTGTTGGCTTGATAACCGCGGCGGTGTTGATGCTGGTGGTGCGGCCAATAAGCGTCTTGGTGTTTCAACCCCTCTCTCCCTTCCGCTGGAAAGACAGCGTGCTGGTGTCTTGGTGTGGCCTAAGGGGGGCAGTGCCTTTGGCCCTCTCTTACAGCGCGGTCGATCAGATCAGTCACCTACGCGGTGTCGACCCAGGCTCCGTCGTTGCCCTAGCGCACAACGCCCAAAGCATCGTGTTCGTTGTAGTGCTGATCAACCTGCTAGCCCAAGGCCTCACCCTGCCGCGGCTCTGCCGGCGGCTCAACCTGATCTCGGCGCCACCTGAAGCCGTAGGGTAATAAGTGCGTCTTTGCAACTCTTGGACGCCCACCCGTGCGATGAGCAGCAGTCAGGGACTCACCATCGGGGAACTCGAAGCCAATTATTCGCTTTATTGCAAGGCCCTAAGGCTGCTCCTAAAGGAAGGAAAAACCGTAGCCGCCATTCAACGCACCGTCTGCTGGAGCCGCTTGGAGCAACTTCATATCTGCCTGCCTAGTCGCTATAAAGCACCTGACTATCTATGCGTTGTGCTGAAGCGCGATCTCGGCTGATCATTCATCCCGGCCCGAGCAGCGCAACGCAAAGGCTCCCATGAAATCGATCTCAGATCCCTTTCTGCGCCGGCCCGTGCTCACCCTGGTGGTGAGCCTGCTGATGCTGTTGATAGGGCTGGTGTGTTTACCGCTGCTGCAGGTGGAAAACCTGCCACCGATTGCCCCCGGCCGAGTCACGGTGCGGGCCACCTACCCAGGCGCCGGCCCAGAGGTGGTGGAGCAGGGGGTCACCGCCCTGCTGGAACAACAGCTAAATGGCCTCGAGCGGCTCGACAGCATCCGCTCCACCAGCTCCGCCAACGGCAGCTCCATCACCCTGGGATTCGAGGGCGGCGACCCCGAGCTCAACCAGATCAACACCCAGAACGAAGTGGCGGTGATAACCCGCCAGCTGCCGGCACCGGTGGCGCGCTTCGGGGTGCAGGTGCGGCGCAGCTCCGACGACCTGCTGATGGTGCTGAGCTTCAGTGCTGATCCCAAGCTCTATGGCGAAACCTTTTTGAGCGGTTGGCTCGATCAGGTGGTGAAAGAGAGGCTGCAGCGGGTGCCTGGAGTGGGCAACGTCACCCTTTCAGGTGGCAACAGCCTGGCCTTCAGGCTCTGGCTCAACCCGGCCCAACTCGAGGAGCGCGGCCTCACCATCGCCGAGGTGCGCGCGGCCCTGCAGCAGCAAAACGTGCTGGCTGCCTTGGGGCAAACGGGCGAAGCCCCCAGCCCCAGCGGCCAGGAGCTCACCCTGCCGCTGCGCATGGAGGGGCGCCTGCGCAGTCCGGCGGAATTTGAACAGCTGGTGGTGGCCCGCAGCCCTAATGGCGGCGTCACCCTGCTGCGGGATGTGGGCCGGGTGAGCCTGGGCAGCGAGAGCTACGACACGATCGCCACCAACCTGCAAGGCAGGCCAGCGGTAGCAGTAGTGATATACCAGCGCGACGGCAGCAACGCCATCACCGTGAGTAAAGCGGTGAATGCAGCCCTAGATGAGCTCGCACCCCAATTTCCGCCGGGGGTGGATCAGCAGCTGATTGTTGATGAGGCCGACTTTGTGCGCGGCAGCATCCAGGGCACCCTCGACAGCCTGCGCGATGCGGTGTTGCTGGTGTTCTTGGTGCTTCTTTTTGGCCTTGGCAACAGCCGCCTGGCCCTGATCACAGCTGCCGCAGTGCCAGTGGCCTTGATCGGCTCGTTGAGCGTGCTGAAGCTTGCCGGCCAATCGCTGAACACCCTCACCCTGTTTGGCTTGGTGCTGGCCTCTGGGCTGGTGGTGGACGACGCCATCGTGGTGAGCGAGGACATTGGCCGCCGCCTGGAGGCTGGCAAGCCACCCCTGCAGGCCGCCCGCGAAGCCATGGCCGAGCTCGGCGGGGCCGTGGTGTCCACCTCAATAGCCCTGGTGGTGGTGTTCATCCCGGTGCTCAGCCTGGGAGGCAGCTTGGGCCGGCTGTACGCCCCGATCGCAATCACGATCAGCGGCGCCATTGCCTTCTCCACCCTCAATGCCCTGAGCTTCACGCCGGTGGCCGGCAGCCGACTACTAAAACCCCAGCAACGCGAACCGGCCTGGTTGCTGCGTTGGATCGACCCGCCGCGGCGCTGGCTCGAGGGGCTGGAGGTGCCCTACGGGCGCTGGCTGGCCTGGACTATGGAGCGACGGCGCCTGGTGGTGTCCCTACTGCTGGCCGGCCTACTGATCACAGGATTCGCCCTGCAAGCCCTGCCCAAAGCCTTCATCCCCCAGGAAGACAACGGTCAGCTGCGGGGGGTTGTCATCCTCGCCGATGGCCTGGGGCTGCAGCAGACCCAACGGGTGCTTAACCAGGTGCGCCAGGTGGTGGCTGAAGAACCCCTGATCACCCGCGCCAATTTCTATGCGGGGCGCTCCTTTGGCGATAGCAGCCCCAACAAGGGCAACTTCTTCCTGCGCCTGGCGCCAATCGAGCAGCGCCGCAGCTCCGAAGCATCTACTCGAGCCGTGGGAGAGCGCCTCAAGAGCAAGTTGCGCCGTCGCATCACCGGTGCAGTGGTGCAGTTAAGCGAGGCCCCCTCCGTGCGGGGGTTCAGTTCAGAAGGGGGGCTCGAGCTTGAACTACTGGACAACAGCAACGGGCAACTCAGCCTGCCTGACTTCGAGCAGCAAGCCCAAGCATTCATCCGCGCCGCTCAAGCCACCAATCTCTTTGAACGGGTTTCAACCCGCTTCACCGCCGGTGCCCCCCTGGTGCAGCTGGTGCCAGATCGGCTGCAGATGGCCTCCCTTGGGGTGGATCTCAGCACCGTGGTCGACACCCTCGGAGCCAGCTTCGGCAGTGACTACGTCAATGACAGCTTTGAAAGCGACCAGGTGCGCAAGGTAATCGTGCAACTTGACGGCGCCTCGCGCCGCAGCGCCGATGACGTACTCGCTCTGCAGGTGAAAACCCGCGACGGCCAGCTGATCCCCCTGGCCCAATTGGTGCGGATCGAACAAAACACTGGCCCAACCACAATCAACCACACCCGGCTAGTGCGTTCGATCAGCATCCGGGCCCTGCCCCGCCCTGGCGTGAGCAGTGGCCAAGCCATGGCCAGCCTGATGGAAGTGCAGCGGCAGGTCGGCGGCGGCACCGAATTGGAATGGGCCGGCCTGGCTCGGGAAGAATCGCGCGCCGGTGGCGGCAACATTCGGGTGTTTGCCTTGGCAATCCTGGTGATGGTGCTGGTGCTAGCAGCCCTCTACGAAAACTTCGCCGACCCCTTCATCATTCTGGTGACAGTGCCTCTGGCCATGTTGGGAGCGGTCGGCGGCCTAATGCTGCGGGGCCTGCCGCTGGACGTGTACGGCCAGATGGGCCTGCTGATGCTGGTGAGCCTTACCGCCAAGAACGCCATCCTGATAGTGGAATTCGCCAACCAGCGCATGGCCGAAGGCCTCGACCTGGACACGGCTATCCGCGGAGCGGCGATCGCCCGCCTGCGGCCGATCTTGCTCACCGCCCTCGCCGCCCTTGCAGGAGGCATACCCCTACTCTTCGCCAATGGCTTCGGCTCAGGCGGCAGGGTGAGCATCGGCACGGTGGTGTTCTTTGGGTTGCTTGTATCTACCTTCCTGGGCCTATTTGTTGTTCCCGTGATGTATCGCATCATCAAGGGCTGGGAGCGGGGCAACCCTAAGGCTGCTGGCTTTCTTGCACCGTAAGGCGGCTGATCAACACCCCCATCACTGCGGCCACATAAAACGTGCCCGCTATGGCGATGGCCACGCTCACCATCTGGGCCTGGGGGCTCTCGGGAATCACATCGCCGTAGCCCATCGTGGTGAGACTCACAAAGGCGAAGTAATTGAGTCGCACGAAATTGAGGCCCCACACAGGGCTGCTATGGCCCAGATCCTGCGCCGACAGGTTTACGTTGCTAAAGCTGGCCGGATCGATGGTCTCCAGGGCACAACAGAGCAAGCCAGCCGCCAGCCCCAACATCAGGTAGCCCGCCAGCGCGCCCCGCAACACCACATCCGACACGCGCCGCTCCTGGGCCAGGCCCCGGATCAGGCGAATGGCACTCCAACCACTGAACAGGGCCCAGAGGGCAATCACTGGGATGCCGGTGCTACGCAGTTCGAGCGGGGTGAGATACCAGAGCACGCCCACTGCAATGGCCGCCACCCCTAGCCCCTTGAACAGCCGGCGCGGCACGGTGCCGAACTGCAGGCTGCCGGTGGGATTGCCCAGGCCCCGGATCATCACCAGAGCCAAGAGCAGATAGCCCAGCGAGGAAAAGTTATTCCATGGCTCGGGCAGGGTGAAAGTGACCAGCAACAGCAGGCAGATACTCAGCAGATGGCCGTAGCTCTGCTGGCGTGGGGTAGATCCCCCATCCATCAATCGAAGCCGAGCAGGTCGAAAATCTCGCGATCCTTGAGGGATTCGGCCTCCAAGGGCTCGACGTCATCGAGCATCCGGCGGGCCAGATTGAGGTATTCCTGCTGGACGGCATCCACTTCCGGTGTGCTTTCCATCTCGAAGATGGTGCACTTCTTGAGACGGGATTTACGAATCGCGTCCACGGTCTTGAAATGGGCCATGGTGCGCAGACCCGTACGGGCATTGAACTTGTCGATTTCGTCGGTCTCCTCAGAGCGGTTGGCAATCACACCACCGAGACGCACCTTGTAATTCTTGGCCTTGGCATTGATGGCCTGCATGATCCGATTCATCGCGAAGATCGAATCGAAATCATTGGCAGTAACGATCAGGCAGTAGTGGGCGTGCTGAAGCGGTGCAGCAAAGCCACCACACACCACATCTCCCAACACATCAAAGATCACCACATCGGTTTCTTCGAGCAGATGGTGCTCCTTGAGCAATTTCACAGTCTGACCAGTGACGTAGCCACCGCAACCAGTACCCGCCGGCGGACCACCAGACTCCACACACATCACGCCGTTGTAACCCTCAAACACAAAGTCTTCGGGCCGCAATTCTTCAGTATGAAAATCAACCGTTTCGAGAATATCGATCACGGTGGGCACCATCCTCTTGGTGAGGGTGAAAGTGCTGTCGTGCTTTGGATCGCAACCGATCTGCAGCACCCGCTTGCCCAGCTTCGAGAAGGCCGCCGAAAGATTGGAAGAGGTAGTGGATTTACCGATCCCACCTTTGCCATAAACCGCCAGCACCAAGGCACCCTCCTCTATAGCCATGGTGGGATCAAGGTGTACCTGCACGCTGCCCTCGCCATCGGGCTTGGAAGTGGCTGGAGGATTGAGTGTTGTGGTCATTGAAGTTGGGGAAACAGGAAAGATCGGAACTGAAACTCTTAGCTAAATAATTAAGGATCGTAAGACTTAGCCCTGGGCTTTTGGAATCAGTGAAGGAGCGTCAGAGTCACCCCCGCAGCGCGGGCCTGCTATTGCCATGCAACCCATCATGGAGCGAAATGGGCCTTGGCCTCATAAAGGGCTTCACTGTCGATCAGAGCTAGGCCCTGCTCGCGGGCGTAGGCCTCCGTGTTTTTACGCACCTTGCCCCGCACAAAGAAGGGGATCTTGGCCAGCTCAGCTTCACCATCCGGGCTCCAAACGATCACCCCATCGCCGGGAATGCTGGCTGGCGCAGGGGCAGTGGCAGTGGCCGTGGCAGTGGCAGTGGCCGTGGCAGTGGGGTGCTTGGCGGGGGCACTGGCACCCTCTAGGTGGCTGAGGTGTCCATCCACGAATTCAAAATCGTGGCGGAACATGCCGATCAGGTGCTCCTCCAGACCCATCATCAGCGGATGCACCCAGCTGTCGAAGATCACGTTTGCACCCTCCCAGCCCATCTGGGGCGAGGTGCGCGCTGGCACATCCTGAACATGCAGCGGTGAGCTGATCACGGCACAGGGGATGCCGAGGCGCTTGGCGCTGTGGCGCTCCATCTGGGTGCCCAGCACCAGCTCCGGAGCCGCCTCCGCCATCGCCGCCTCCACGGCCAGGTAGTCGTCTGAAATCAACGCCTCCAGCCCAAGCTCCTGGGCGGCCGCCCGCACCTCCCTTGCCTGCTCGCGGCTGTAGCTCCCCAGGCCGACCACCTTGAAGCCAAGCTCGCGGCTGGCGATGCGGGCTGCAGCGATGGCGTGGGTGGCATCGCCAAAAATGAACACCCGCTTACCGGTGAGATAGGTGGAATCCACCGAGCGCGAATACCAAGGCAACCGCGAGCGCCGTTCAGCGGCGCAGGTGCCGTCGGCTGCGGTTTCAAGCTCAGCGGGCAGCTCCAAACCCAGCACCCCGTGCAGCTCCCGCAAAAAGGCGGCCGTAGCGCCGATACCGATCGGCACTGTCTTCACCGTCTGCATGCCGAAGCTGCGCTCCAGCCAGCTGCATACCGGGCCCGCCAGCTCGGGATAGAGGCTCACATTGGCATCAGCCGTGGGGATACGCATGAGGTCGGCCGGACGGGCCCCCAGGGGCGCCACCACAGCCACATCAATGCCGTAGCCAGCCAGCAACTGGCTGATCTCGCGCACATCGTCGCGGCAGCGGAAACCCAGCAGGCTTGGTCCCAGCAGATTCACCCGGGGCCGCCGGCCCTCGGCACGCCAGCGAGTCGGATCGGGCTTGGGCTCGCCGGGCGGCGGCACCTGGGCCTTGAGCAGGCCTCGCACCAGTTGATAGAGAGTTTCAGCGCCACCCCAGTTTTCCTTCTTGGAGTAGGCCGGCAGTTCCAGGCTCACCACCGGGATGCCGCCCAGGTCCATGGTCGCCGCCAGGGAGCCAGGTTGGTCCTGGATAAGTTCGGCCGTGCAGCTCTCGCCCACCAGCAGCGCCTCGGGCTGGAAGCGCTCCACGGCTGCAGCGATCGAACTCTTCACCAGCTCGGCGGTGTCGCCACCCAGGTCCCGGGCCTGGAAGGTGGTGTAGGTAACGGGCGGGCGCCGGTCCCGCCGTTCAATCATCGTGAACAGCAGATCGGCATAGGTGTCGCCTTGGGGGGCGTGCAGCACGTAGTGCACCCCCTCCATCGAGGCGGCTATGCGCATGGCACCCACGTGAGGGGGGCCTTCGTAGGTCCAGAGGGTGAGTTCCATGACTGATTAGTGAGACGGGTGGTCAGGAAAAGGAGAGTGCGGCGCGGCGGCGCAGGGAGCGGGCAAACAATTCGGCCAGATCGCCGGCCTGGTCGCAACCGTGGATGGGGCTGAATACCAGCTCAATCGACCACTTGGTGGCGATGCCCTCGGCCTCCAGGGGATTGGCCAGGCCGAGGCCACACACCACAAGATCTGGCCGCTCAGCGCGGACCCGCTCCAGCTGGCGTTCCACGTCTTGCCCCTCGGTAATACGGGTGCCAGGTGGCAACAGGGCCAGCTCCGCATCGAGCAGCTGGCGATCGAGGTAGGGAGTGCCCACCTCCACCAGCTCCATGCCGCACTCGCGCTGCAGGAACCTCGCCAAGGAGAGCTCCAGCTGGGAATCGGGCAGCAGAAAAAGCCGTTTACCAGCCAGCAGCTCCCGGTGGGGAGCGATGGCACGCTGGCCCCGCTCCACCAGCGGATCGAGCACCTCGGCCACCAGGGCCGGCGCCACCCCGAAGGCAGCGGCGCCCGCCGCCATCCAGGCCCGACTGCCCTCCACCCCAAACGGATAGGGAGCCGTAAGCAGCTGGCCGCCGCGGCTCACCAGGGCCCTTGCCGTGGCCGAGAGGAAGGGCTGGGCCAGCAGCACCCGGGTGCCGGGACCAATCGGGGGCAGCTCGGTGGAGCGCCGCGGCGGCAGGCTCGTGACCACCGGAATACCCAGTCGACCAAAAAGCTGCACCAGCCGGTCTTCCACCGCATCGGCCAAGGTGCCGACGATCAACAGCTGATCCACCTCGCTGCTGGGCATTAGGGGAACCATCGCCAGCAGGGCTTGGTCCTCACCCTGGGTGAAGGTGGTTTCGATGCCGCTGCCGCTGTAGTTCAGCACCATCACCCGGCCAGCTAGCTGGGTATTGAGCCGCTCGGCAGCCTTAGCGAGATCCAGCTTGATCACCTCGCTGGGGCAGGAGCCCACCAGAAACAAGGTACGGATTTCGGGGCGCCGCTCCAGCAGATCCTTCACCAGCCGGTCGAGCTCATCATTGGCATCGGCCAGGCCGGCCAGATCACGCTCCCCCAGAATCGCAGTGCCGAAGCGGGGTTCGGCAAAGATCATCACGCCGGCGGCGCTCTGAACTAGGTGGGCGCAGGTGCGGGAGCCCACCACTAGAAAAAAGGCATCCGGCATGCGCCGGTGCAGCCAGACAATCGAGGTGAGTCCGCAGAACACCTCCCGCTGACCGCTCTCCTTAAACAGCTGTAGGGGCGGCTGCTCAGCCAAACCAGTTGTCATGTCACCAATCACCGAAGACGCGCCCATCCAGGCGACCCCTGCGGAAAGAACCTTTAAGGGTTAACGGAGCTGGCAGGCCAACTGTCGACAACGACTACAAATGTTCGGGATCAGCCCACAGGCCGTAACTAATTGCAGCCGATAATCTGGGATTCGTGATCTGGAGCACCGGGTCCAGGTCCCATGCCTAAGCCCTTCCGGTCAATAGTCCCCAGACGACCACCCTCTCGGCGAGCGCGCAAATCCTGGCGAGCTCCCCTGTCGCTGGCAATGCTGGTGAATGCTGGCGCCATCGGCTACCACCTCAGTGAGGGTTGGGACTGGGGGGATTCCTACTGGATGGTGCTGATCACGCTCAGCACCCTGGGGTTCAGTGATGGGGACACCCAGACCCTTAGCGCCAGCGGGCGTGTCGTCACCACCCTGCTGATACTTGGCGGACTGGTGGTGGTGCAGATCAGTATCCAAGCGGTGCTGGGTCTGTCTGAATCCGGGTACTTCCGGCGCCTGCGCGAGCGCCGATTCCGCAGTTGGCTATCCACCATGCACAACCATGTGATCCTTTGCGGCTATGGCCGCATCGGCCGTGAAATCGCCGAACAACTCACCAGGGAAAACGTTCCCCTGCTGGTGGTGGAGATGGATGTGGAACGGCGGGAGGCCGCCGAAGAGCGGGGGCTGGCCGTGCTGATGGCCGACGCCACCCTCGACGAAACCCTGCTGGATGCAGGCATCCACCGCTGCCGGGCCCTGGTGGCGGCCCTGCCCAACAACGCATCCAACCTCTACGTGGTGCTGAGCGCCCGGGGGATGGCGCCCAACTGCCGGCTCATAGCCCGTTCCGACAGTGAAGAAGCGGAACGCAAGCTGCGCCTAGCGGGCGCCGATCAAGTGGTGAGCCCGTACGTCAGTGGGGGCCGCACCATGGCCGCCACCGCCCTACGCCCCCTGGCGGTGACCTTCATGGATCTTTTGGCTGGCTCTGGTTGCGAGGTGGAGGAATTTCTGCTGAGTAGCGACCCAGCCGACCTGGGCAGCCTCAATGGGGCATCCCTGGCTGAGCTCCAGCTCGGCTCGCGCTCTGGTGCCCTCGTGCTGGCGATCGTGCCGCCCCAGCCTGCAGCCAACGATGTGCAGAGGCAGTACCGGGGCTCCCAGTACTCCCAACAGCGGCCGGAGTTGCTGGCAAATCCCGGTAGCGACACTCGCCTGGCCCCGGGCCAGATGCTTGTTGTGATGGGCAGTCAGGAGCAGCTGGACCTATTCACCCGGCTGCTTGGCACCGCTCTTAAAAGTGTGGACGTGATGTCTACCTAACCGTTAGATCAACAAAAACGAACAACTGAGCCAGGGCTCAATCGTCGTAGACGAGGCAATTGACATCCGATGGGTTGAGGTCACAGAACACCTCAAACGGCGTTGGAGCCTCGGTTTCCTCCGGATGGCGCACCTGAAAATCCTGCAGCTCCTTGATCTGCTGCTCGATCTTGCGGGCAACGGCCTGATCTCCCCGCTCCGTGGCCTCCGCCAGAGCTGAGCGATAGGTCACCAACTGGTCAACAATGCTCGACATGGCGCTGGCTCCCTGGAAAGGAGTTGTGAGCGAACGGCTGAAAACTTAGTCCCGGCAGATGCTTGTGGGGCAGCCCCATCCGCCAACGGCAACAGAAGACCTAATGCGTGTCAGTTTCCACACTGAATCCGCGCCCCTCGCCATGGTGTGGCGACTCACAAAAATTTCCGTGGCAGACGCTCCATACCTGGTGGCCCTGGCCCTAGTCGAACTCGATGGCAAGCGTGCCCTGCCCCTAACCGGCAAGTCCCAGAGGGAAGCCAGCGGCGGCGAACCCGGCGAAGCAGGCCGCACCCTTGCCCTGGAGCTGCTGCTGAGGCTGTGGCAGCGCAGTGACGAGGGTGCCCTGCGGCGGGCCGCTGCTGAAGACAGCCTGTTGCTGTTGGAGATGCCGCTCGAAGTGATGAGCGAGCGGTTGCCACTGATCAAGGCCGACTGGATCGCCGGTGGCACAACTGAAGAGTTGCTAGCCAGCCTGAAGCAACTGGCCCAGCGGCGCTGGCGGATCGGCATCGTCAAATACCAGCCCGCCACCTTCACGCCCTGGCCCTAAGCAGGCGCGACTGCGCTCAGGGACGCTGGGCGCGGGACCAGGAAGCAGGAGAAAAGGCATGGCCCTGCTCCAGGGCAATCGCAACGACCGCGTCGACACTGTCGGCGGCATCAACCCGGGCCCTTAGGGCCGTATCGGCATCAACCTTGACCATGAAGGCTGTGAGCTGGGCTTTCGACATGGCAATGCAAGGCTTGGAACACCCCATCCCTAGCCAGGGTTTGATGATTTGGCATCACACCGCTGGGCAAGGCACATCCTATGAGGGGCAGTTTCGACCGAAGCGTTAGGCGGCCGTGTATGGTAAAAGTGATTCAAAGATTTCTCTCTAGCGAGCTGACCACTTTCTGTTGGGCCGTCGAAGGATCAATTCATAGTTTCTGAGTTCATGACCATTTACGTCGGCAATCTTTCCTTCGATGCGGAAGCGGAAGATGTCCAGCATCTGTTCAGCCAGTACGGACAGGTGAGCAAGTGCAGCCTCCCCCTCGACCGCGACACTGGCCGCAAGCGCGGTTTCGCCTTTGTCGAAATGGCCAACGAGGCCGAAGAGACCAAGGCAATTGAAGATCTCCAGGATGTTGAGTGGATGGGTCGCGCCATCCGCGTCAACAAAGCTGAGCCCCGCGGCAGCGGCGGCGGTGGCGGCGGCGGCGGTGGTGGCGGCGGTCGCCGCGACTTCGGCGGTGGCGGTGGCTACAACGGTGGTGGCTACGGCGGTGGCGGCAGCCGCTACTGAGCCCCGCTCGCAAAAGCTGATTTCCTGGTCACTCCGGTGATCCATTGGCCGTCCCTTCGGGGGCGGCTTTTTGATGCAAACCAACCAGCTTCTTAGCCTGAGCCCATGGCAAGCCTTCCTCCCTTGGTGCTGGTGCACGGTCTGTGGGACACGCCACGTCTGTTTGATCGCCTCAAAATCCAGCTGGATGAGCGGCGATCTCCACTGCTTATCCCCTACCTACCCAATCGCCTCGGTGCCACTCCGATCCTGGAGTTAGCTCACCGGCTGGGCCGCCAAATCGAAGCAACCTTTGGTCCCCACACCCAAATCGACCTGCTGGGCTTCTCAATGGGTGGCGTGATCGGCCGTACCTGGATCCAACTTCAGGGCGGCCGATCGCGCACCCGCCGCTTCATCAGCGTCGGTAGCCCCCAGCAGGGCACTCTCACCGCTCAGCCCTGGCCAAGCTGGCTGCTGGCTGGCATTGCCGACATGAAATGGGGCAGCCCGCTGCTGCGCCAGCTCAACACAAATCTCGAGGGGCTAGACGGCGTGGAGTGCTGCAGCTTCTACTGCGCTGCCGACCTGATGGTGCTGCCTGGTTGGCGCGCCGTATTACCGCTGGGCCCGCGGCAGCCCTTGCCCGTGCGCACCCACCAGCAGCTGCTGCAACATCCCGCGGCGCTGGAGCCACTGGTTGCCGAATTGCTGCGCCCCTGAACTGGCTTACACACCCTGGCTTACTCACCCCAGCCATCAATTGCTCTGAAACTCTGAAGGCTGGAGCAATTTCCAGCAATTGGATTCAGAATCCGCCTATGGCTGATCCCATCGCTTCGGGTCGTTATCGCGTACGCGCTGCCGTAGAGCGCGAGCAAAGCGTGCCGCTGCAGGTGCAAGCAGCTCGCTTCAACACCAGAGACGACGCAGAAACCTTCGCCCATTTGGTAGCCCACGATCGGCACCAGAATGTGGTTGTGGAAAAACTGGCTCCAGGAGGTTGCTGGCTGCAGTTGAGCCTTGTGGCCTGGGCTTTTTAGCTCTCAGCGCCGCGGGCAAGCAGGGCGTGATTACTGGGGATCCTTAGATCCCAGGCCCAGCCGCAACGCTCCAGCAGGCGGATAAAGCGGTAGGTGGGATCCGGCAAAAGACGCACTCGCCCTTGCCGCAGGGTGATTCCCTGACGCACCGAAGCTTGGAAAGCGTGGTGAAGATTGTGCCAGCCCTCGCCCAGGGTGATCACGGCCACAAACAGGTTGTTGCGGCTGGCATCTCCGGTGGCGAAGGGCTGATCGCCTTGCAGATGGGCCAGGGAATTAACGCTGGCCACCCCGTGATAGAGCACAGTTGTGCTTAGGCAGAAGGCCGCCAGCCACGGCAGCCCCCCCAGCTGCCAAGACAGGCCGGCCAGCAGCAGCACGGGCACAAAATGGAGCCTGTCGATCAGGCGCAACACCGGATCGGCCTCCACATCGGCCGGCAGGGTTGTGGGGAAAAAACTTGAAGACAACAACCAACCAACCTGGGAGCGCCACAGGCCCCGCCATCCCGCTGAAGGAGCAAGGGGGGTGTGGGGGTCGGAGCAAGTGTCGACGTGGCGGTGATGGATTTGGTGGTGGGCCTTCCACCAGCTAGGGCCCATCTGACCTGCCGAAGCCCCCACAAAGGCACCGATCCAGGCAACGGGACGGGGCGCCTTGTAGCTGGAATGGGTGATCAGGCGGTGATAGATGGCTGTGGTGGCCAGCATGCGCACCATGTAGAGCCCCAAAGCCCAAAGGGCCGCACCGAGGCTGAGACCGGTCCAAAAGAGCAGCAGGCAGCCGAGGTGGGCCGCAATCGTCAGGACGGGCCCGAGGGAGTACAGAAAGCGACGTAGACGGGGCACTCAGCCCACTCCCAGAATGGTTTTGAGCCTAGGAGGCAGAGCGGTGCAGCCTGGATCAAGGCGGTGCGGGATCCCGCCGCAGGGCCACCATCTCTGGGACGAAAACGAAGGTGAGCTCGTCGAGGCATTCGGCCTGTCCATCGATAGCGCTGACACCACCCGCCACGAAATCAATCAACCGCTGGGCCTCGCTGCGCTCCATCGCCCCGGCGTGCACCAGCACGGTCTTGCGCTCGCGCAGGTGGTGCACGATCCACTGCGCCTCCTCGAAGCGGGTGGGGTGAAACACCACCACTTCGGGCATCCATTCGTTGAATGGGCTGGGCATGCCTGGGGAAACCCCGCTGGCGGTGGGCACTCAACGTATGGGGCTATTGCTACATGTGCAAGGAGCGACCCCGCCAGGTCCAGCCCCGGCCGCTGAGGGTCTTGATCACCGACACCGGGGCCATGGCGCCGATCAACAGCCCACCCAGACCCGCCAACCACCACCAGTTGAGGGGAGTGCCGAAATGGCGACGACTCCAGAGCCGGATCGCCAATTGCAGCGCGATGGCCAGCAGGGCCGCCAGGGCCGGCAACCAGGACAGGGGCAGGGGCGATCGCCAGGCCAACAGAAGGGCTGGGGGCAGCAACAACCAGGGAATGGCGTAGAGCTGCACCACCACCGCACCAGCCGCCAAGGCCTTCGCCACATCACCATCGAGGCCCAGCAGCCAGTTTTTGGTCCAGCCTTCCCAGAGAGAGGCCAAGTATCGGTACATGCGCAGGGTCAACCAGTCGAGCCCCAGCAGATAGCGCAGCCTGAAGCCCTGGCCTTTGATCGCCCGAGCCAGGGCAAGATCCTCCACCACCTCGCCGGCCACGGCAGCGTGGCCGCCAATGGCTCTGTAGGCCTGGCTGCGGAAGAGCAGAAACGGACCCGCCGCAAAGGCCAGGGGATGGCGGGGATCATTAGCGCGCTCAATTGGAAAACCCAGTCCCAGCAAGCTGGCGATGATCGGCTGCACCAGCCACTCGGCCAGGCAGCCACAGGTGAGTCGCGGCGCCAGGGTGAGCAAATCTGCCCCTTGGGCAATCGCGTCTGTCAAGGCGGCCCGCAGCGCTCCCGGAGCGACGCGCACATCCGCATCGATGAAAACCAACCAGTCGCTTTCGAGCTCGCTGCTGGCACGAAAACAGGCCCAGTTTTTACCCACCCAGCGCTCTGCCGGGGGACGGGCACCCGCCGACAGCAGGCCAAAGCGTGGATCGCCTGCGCCCGCCTGCAGGGCTAGGGCCGCAGTGGTGTCGCTTGAGTCGTCATCGACCACCAGCAGTGACCAGTGCTCACATGGCGCCTCGCTGGCGAGGATTGCCCGCACGCAGTCGCTGATGTTGTCCGCTTCGTTGTAAGCCGGCACCACCACGGTGCAGGAGGTAGGGGCAAGGGAGCTTCCTGATGCAGCTGGTTGTAGAGCTGGTGCCGCATTGAAGCTGCGCTCCAGTAGGACCAGCATCACCGCCAGACCAAGGCAAGAAACCAGCCCCCAGCCACTGGCCAGCACAATCCATATGGAGGCGGAAGGTCCCAGGATTCAGCAGCTCCGCTGTCGTAGCAAGCGATCAGCCTCGGCTCGACGACAAACCCGACGAAAGGGTGCAAGGCCAATGCCGAACAACTCCTCAAACAGCCGATTGGCTGCCATCACCGAAGCCAGGCCACAGCGGTGCACCTGCTGCTCAAGGGTGGTTTGCGGTTGGGCTGCGATGCCCTCAAATAGCCGGCTGAGTCGAATGTGCTGGAGCGTCTGAAACGGTGTCTTACCGCGGCAGTGGTCAAAGCAGAGATCGAGCCACTCAGCACTCACCCCGATCGAATCAGCCACCACCTCCAGCTCGATCTGCTCGGAAAAATGATGGGCGAAGTAGTGGGCAGCCCGAGTTACCACTTCAAGTTGCTGGGCAGGAACCACAGGAAGGCAGCGGCAGCGGCGCGGCGGGCCGTGAACAGCACTGCTGAGTGCCGCTTGTGGTGAAAGGGGCCGCATCGCAGTCCGGGAAGGTGATCACCTGCAAGACATCCAAGACGTCTCACCCCCCAACTGATAGCCCCACCGCAGCAATGACTGCAATCGCAATCAACACCGTTTGGGCGATCTGTAGCAAGGCTGCACCTATCGCAATGATCGGCAGCACCGAGCTTTAGGCAAGTGCACAAAGCTCGTGGGCCAGCTGTTCGCCGCTGCGCAGGGCACCCTCAATCCGCCCAAATCCCACCCCCGCAATGAAGTCGCCGCAGAATCCCACCCGGCTGCTTGGGCAGCAACTGAGTTCGGAGGGCAGCCCGGGCGCCAGGGGAAAAGCGGCACCCCAGCGCATCAGCTGGCGATCAGCCGTGGCAAGGTTTAGGCCAGGCAACCAGGGGGCCATCACCTGCTCAAGAGCGGTGGTGAGGGCAGCGATCACCGTATCTTCGCGGCCCTCATCGGGGGGCAGCTGAAGCATGCGTGCCACGGCGGAATGGGTGCCATAGACATCAAGGTGATCGGCGGCAAAGGAGTGGCTGGAATGGGCCACCACGGCGCAGCGACCGTCGGACAAGGGCTGAACGGTGATCCGCTGCAGCCCCCAGCGCTGCTGGGCTGCCGCATCGAAATGGAGCAGGCTGAAAGGAAGACTGGCCCAAGGTCCTGCCGCGGCTGCCTCAAGCAGCACCAGCAGATTGCTGCGGGCCTCAGCGCGGATGCCGGCGATCACAGTGAGGGCATGCTCCAGCCGGAGGTCGCCCAGCCGTTCTGCGGCCTGCTTGAGGGGTACCTCCTCCCAGCCAAAGATCTGCCTGCTGCGCGGATGGGCCAGCAGGGTGCTGCTCAGCACAAGCCAATGGGCCTGCCCCAGTAACTCCCCCTCCCGATCCAGCAGCTGCCAGAGACCATCCTTCCAATCGAGGTGGCGCACCAGGGTGCCGTAGTGGGGCTGCCACGCTTCGCCAGCCTCGCCGGCCAGGCTCAAGAGTCCTTTGCAGAGATGATCCATGCCACCCCGACCCCGGTAGAGCTGGCCGAGCCCCAGGGCATCAGCCTGGCCTGGCCGCAGGGTCGCTTCCCCCTGGAGCTGGGCGATCAAACCAGGCCAAGGCTCAATCCAGCCCCCCGCCAGCAGGGGCTGCAACAACAGCGGCTCCGTTGCGCCGGTGATGTTGAGCAGGGGCGCGCCGTGATCGATGCGCAGCCCATGATCCTGGCGGGAGCGCCGGGTGCTGGCCCGTCCGCCCGGGCCTCGCCCTGTCTCCCAAAGGCTGAGGGCTCCGGTGTAACCCAAGCGGCGCAGCTGGGCAACGAAAGCGCAGCCCGATACCCCGGCCCCGACCACGGCGATGGATTCCGGGCCCGAGCTGGGCATACACAACAACTAAACCGCTAGGCCTTCAGGATGACAGCGATCTCCAAGGCTGCAGCCGATGACGGCACTTGACCATCCGGTACTGGTGTTTGACGGCGGCTGTCCCTTCTGCCGCCATTTCGCTGAGCTGGTGGAACTGCGCAGTGGCATCCCGAACTTGGCGATCCGCGATGGCCGCAGCGACCACGAACTGCGGCGGCAGCTGCGGCAGCAGGGCTGGGACCTGAGCCGGGGTGCCGTGGTGTTGGCAGAGGGCCGGGTGCTGCATGGAGCCGAGGCGATTCAGTGGATTTGCAGCCGGCTGGAGCCCAGCGCCACCCTGCTGCAGCTGCTCGGCCCGCTCCTCGCCACACCGGGAAGAGCAAAGCGCCTTTACCCGGTGCTGCTGCTGGCCCGGCGCCTCACCCTGGCCATGCAGGGATTACCTCTGGATCCGGACCAACCAGCTGGGCAGGCTGCAACAGGTAGCGTGAATTGATAAGGGAGTGGCCGTGGCGCGATTTTTAGTGGTGCTCAAACCCGGCGTGCCGCTCGACGCCGCCGCCATGCTGGAGGCCCTCCAGCCTGTACTAGAGGGGCTCAGAGCGGAGATCGAGCACCGCACACCAGCCCACCTCAGCGCCATGATCCGCGGCGGCGGTGAAACCCAGCGCATGCAGCTTTTCGCCGATGTGCAATCAAAAGCAGATGGCAAGGTGCTGGAGCTGGTGCTCCTGAGTCGCGAAGCCATGGGCACTACCGCCCCCCACACCCGCGAGGTTTTCAAGCTGCTGCTGGAGTTGATTCAGCGGCATGTGCCATCCATGCCTCTCACCTTCCGCTCCGACCGGGACGGCCCACTGCCAATCGGAGCCTGAGCCAATCGGGGCCTGACCGGCCATCCCCGAAATTTAATAAAGGCTTAGCATTTGCTGGTAGGTCCTGGATTTGCTCCGTGAACGAGAACCACCCCGTGCTGCTCTCGCTCGACGCCGAGCTGGATCACCTGCGCAGCGCCTACATCCATCAGCCCAACGAGCAGACCCGCTACCAGCTGGTACGCCTCGAACAGCTGATCCAGCAATGGGCACCGGGTCACTCCAGCAACGGCTGACATTCCTCAGGGATTGCACCACGGGCAGGGCTGCGGATCAGCTGCGGAGAGTCCATCTCGGCGTGGTCGCCCCACCTGAACGATTCGATCCCAGCCGGGGCTACCGTTTTTCCACCTACGCCACCTGGTTGATTCGCGACGCCATCAACAATGCCCTGGCGGCTTCAGCTGCTCGATGAACTGCCAGAACAGGAAGCCGAGCTGCTGCGATTGCGCTGCGGAATCGCAGCAGGCGAACCTTTGAGCGTGAGCTCCACGGCCCGGCAGATGGGCGACACACGAGACACGGCCCGTGGGCGGGAGAGACGAGCCAATGCCTCGATCCGGCGACTTTCGGTGCGCTTCATTGATCACCTTGAAGCCTGACCCTGTGACCTGGCACCCCCACCTCTGGCACCCCACCACCCAGGTGGCCAGCAGCCCAGAGCCGCTGCAAGTGCGCGCGGCCCGGGGCAGTGAGCTGGAGCTCAGCGATGGCCGCCGCCTGATTGATGCGATCAGCAGCTGGTGGGTCACCCTGCACGGCCACGCCGAGCCAGCCATTGCGGCGGCTATCGCCCGTCAGGCCCAGCAGTTGGAGCAGGTGATCTTCTCCAACTTCAGCCACGAACCCGCCGAGCAGCTCGCCACCCGACTCAGTGCGCTCACGGGCCTCGAGCGGCTGTTCTTCTCCGACAACGGCTCCACCGCCGTGGAAGTGGCCCTCAAGATCGCCTGGCAGTGGTGGCGCAACCAGGGCAGCGAACGCCGCCAGGTGATCGCCTTTGAGGGGGCCTACCACGGCGACACCTTCGGAGCGATGGCTCTGGGGGAGCGCTCTCTGTTCACCGACCCCTACGAGCCGCTGCTATTTGCCGTAGCCCGGGTGGCCTGGCCCCACAGCCACTGGGGCGACGACGCGGTGGAGCAAAGAGAACAGGTCGCCCTTCGCCAGCTGGAACAGGCCCTAGAGACGCCCACCGCGGCAGTGATCCTCGAACCCTTGATCCAGGGGGCCAGCGGCATGCGGGTGGTGCGGCCGGCCTTCTTGCGGGCGGTGGCCGAGCGGGTCCAGGCTGCCGGAGCCCTGCTGATTGCCGATGAGGTGTTCACAGGCTTCGGCCGCACCGGCGACCTGTTCGCCTGCCGGCGGGCCGGTATTCAGCCCGACCTGATGGCCCTCTCCAAAGGCCTCACCGGTGGCTTCCTGCCAATGGGGGCAACGATGGCCAGCGAGCGCCTCTACCAGGGGTTCATCAGCGAACGGCCGGAGGCCACCTTCTTCCACGGCCACAGCTTCACCGCCAATCCCCTGGGATGTGCAGCGGCCCTGGCCAGCCTGGATCTGCTCCAGGCCAACCCCGAGCGCTTCCAGCAGTTCGAGGTGCGCCACACGCCCCTGCTGGAAGTTCTGTCCCGACACCCGCTGGTGCGGCGCCCCCGCTGCGTCGGCACCATGGCGGCCTGGGATGTGGACGCCGGCGAAGCCAGCTACCTCAATCCCGTGGGCAAGCAGATCCAGCGCCACTGCCTACAACAGGGCGTGTACCTACGCCCCCTTGGCAACGTGGTGTATCTGCTGCCGCCCCTGGGCATCAACGAAGACCAGCTAGATCGCTGCTACGCAGTGGTGAAGCAGGCAATGGACGCGCTGATGCCGGTCTGAACCCCCTAGCTATCCAGCCTGCAGGGTCGACAGACGCCGGCCCAGCAACAGCAGGCCCAGCACGGTGGTACCACTCACCATGAGCACCAGGGCGGAGAACTGGGCGGCGGTGATTACCCCACTGGCCAGGGCCGTGGAGGCAAACACCAGACCAGGCAGGCCCCGGGGGATAAGGCCAAACACCACCACCCAGCGATCCACCCCGGCCGCCTGATCCCGGCCGCTGATGCCAAGCCCGCAGATCAACTTGCAGCCAATCGCCAGCAGCAACAGCACCAGGGCCAGCCACCAGGCCGAGGGCTGCAGCAGGGTGCCCGCCTGGATGCGCATCCCCACCCCTAGGAAATAGAGGGGCAGAAACACCTCCGACAGCAGGGCCAGGTTGCCCCGCAGCTCGCGGGCCTCGGTGCTCCCTTCCCCCATCGGCGCCAGGCGATTGAACAGCACCCCACCCCAGAGCGCCCCAAGCAGGCTGGTCACCCCGGTGACCTCACCGATCCAGCTGCAGCCGATCAACAGCAGCAACATTCCTAGGGGCCCCGGCTGCCAGGGCCCGTGGCGCCGCAACCACCAGCTCGACAGCGGCACGCTCAGCAGGGCCAGGACCGGGCCGAGCAGCACCAGCCAACCTGACCCGGCCAAACCGGTACTACCACCCTTACCGGCCCCCGCCAAGAGCATGGAGCCGGTGAGTAGGGCGATGGCAGGCAGATCGTCTAGCACCGAAACACCCACCAGCAGGCGACCGGAGGGGGTTTTCAAGGCACCGAGCTGGCGGAGGGCCCGCAGGGTCACCCCGGTGCCGGTGGCACTGAGCACGGCCACACAAAGCAAGGTGGTGGCCGTGGAGAGACCGAAGCCCTGCTGCAGCGGCCACCAGGCCAGCAGCGGCGTCAGCGCCGAGAGCAACACCGTGCGCAGCACTGCCGCCGGCCGGGAGCCCAACAAGCCGCCGCGAACCTCCAGACCCACCTGAAAAAACAGAGTGAGCACCCCCAGCTCCAGCAGACCGGAGAGGGAGCGGATCTGCTCGAATGGCAGCACGGTGTTGCCCAGGGCAAAGCCCACTCCCAGCTCCAGAACGATCGCCGGCACCGCCCAGCGGACGAGCCGGGTGGCCGTCAACCGGGCCAGCAGGGCACCCACCAACAACAACAGCAGGGTGGTGAGCAGGGAGGAACCCAAGGGAGCCAGCGGGGCGAGGGTGGCGAAGGTGGATCAGCCCGGCAGGATCACGCGATCAATCACGTGCACAATGCCGTTGTCGCAGGCAATGTCTGCGGTTACCACTGTGGCGTTTTTCACCTCAAACGGCTCGCTGCAACGGATCGGGATCGGAGCCCCCTCCAGGCTCGGCCACTCCGACTGAGCCACCAGGTCGGTGCGGCCATGGGCGCCAGCCAGCACGTGGTATTTGAGGATCCGGGCCAACTGGGGTGGGTTGTCTACCAACGTTTGCACCGTGCCGGGAGGCAGGGCCGCAAAGGCGTCATCCACCGGCGCGAACACCGTGAAGGGGCCCGGGCCCTCCAGGGCGCCGCGCAGGCCGGCAGCATCGACGGCCGCCAGCAGGGTGTTGAAGCAACCGGCAGCGAGGGCGGTTTCCAGAATCGTGGCCATGGCAGCTCTCCTAGCGGTAGTCCTGGGTTTGAATGTCGGCAAGCCGCGCTTCGGGCCGCAGGAAGCGATCCATCTGGGCCTCAAAGAAGCGACGGTTGGCCGCAAGATGCTTCGGGTCGGTGTCGTCTAAGGGATAGAGCAGGGCACAGCGCAGGGCCTGAATCACCGCCGAGGTGACGTTGTACATCGAGCGCTGGAAGGTGATGCCCAACTGGATCAGTTGATCTTCTTCGCCGCGGCGATGCTGCTTGTAGAGCTCCTGCAGATAGGGGGGCAGGAAATGAAGCATATCCTGCATCAGCAGGGTGGGTGGAATGCCGGCGGATCCCACCGGGAACACATCGGCGTAGAGGATGCCGTAGTGGAAGTCGGCTTGATCGGCAGGCACCTGATAGGCCTGGGCGTTGTAGCTCTTGGTACCGCGGAACGGTGAGGTGCGGTAAAACACCGCCTCCACATAGGGCAACGCAGCCTCATAGAGCCAGGTGAAGCCCTCGCTCTTGGGAATGATCTCGAAGCACTCGCCCCGGATGAACACATGGTGGTAGATCGGCCGCCCCGCCACCGCGAAGATGCCGTTGACGAGGAAGTCCATCGCCTCGGGAACGGAGGTGAGCTTCCCCTCGTCGTAGAGGTCGCTCATCTCGAAGAACACCGGTGCCATCACCTCCCAAAACAGGCCGAGGTTGGCGTAGAAGGAGAGTTGCTTGACCTGCTCCATAAACATATCCGGGAACAGCTTATAGAGCCCCAGCATCACCAAATTGCCATTGAAGTAGGCCTTGATCGCCCGATCCGCATTGGCCTTATAGACATCGCTCTCCAGGAAGTCGTTGAAGCGGCCGCCCATGCCCTGGTGCCAGAACATGGCCTGCATGCAGGCCTCGGCGAATTCCATGTTCACCCGGTCGTGCCAAAGGTGATGCAGCAGCTTGGGCATGCGGCGGGTCTCACCCCGCTCCATAAACTCCAGTAGCTCCGGATGGGCCTTTTCACCGCCGCGCCAGATACGCAGCTTGGATTGATCACCGGCGTAGCTATTGGGGAGATCGAGATACTCCTTAGAAATAAAATACTTAAATGCGGGAAGCGGATTGAGAAATACCCGCTCAGCGATATATAAAAGATCGCGCCAATAAAAATCCATCGGCACGGCGTAGGCCTTATAGATACCGATGATCTGCTGCAGGTTCTCGGGGGTATCAGGCAGCATTGATCCTCCCGCCTCAAGCCGGTGGATCACCTCTGCGTAGGGATGGGTTGAGGGAGGAATCAGGGGTGTGCGGACACCCGGGGTCGAAACGATGGGTGTCATACGGGCAGTTGGGTGCGGAGGGCAAGGGCAGCGGTGGCGGTTTCACTCCAGCCGGTGAGTCCTAGGGGCCATAGGCCGGTGAGCAGCACCAGCAGGGTGAGCACAACAGCCGGCAATCTCTCGCCCAGGCTGGTGCCCTGCCAGTCAGCTCGGGAATTATCGAGCCGGCCAAAACCAACCCGATTGAATAGCCGCACCGCATAAACAGCAGTAAAACCAGAGGCCACCAGGCACACCAAGGTTGCCCTGGGAAAGACGGTCCAGCTGCCTTCAAACACCAGAAGTTCTGCAGGGAAGCCAGCCAGTCCAGGAATGCCAGCGGCGGCCATCAGGGCAAGCAACAACAAACCCATCGTGAAGGGCAGGCCCCGAATCGGATTGAGCAGGCCGGATAGCTCGGCAATAACGGTGGTGCCGGTCTTGCGCTGGATTAGCTCAACGCAGGCAAATAGCAGGGCCACTATTGAGCCGTGAGCAAGCACCTGAGCCATCACCCCCTGCAGGCTCAAGGGGGTGGCGGCAGCCAGAGCCAATACCAGCAAGCCCATATGGCCAAGCGAGCTGTAGGCCATCAGGCGGCGCATATCTGTAGCCGCAACGGCGTTAAGGGCGCCATACACGGCGCTAACGGCACCAGCAGCAGCGATCCAGGGGGAAAAAGCGGTCCACGCGTCTGGCAATAAGCCCACACCGAAGCGCAGCAGGCCGTAGGCACCAAGTTTGGAAACGGCCCCACCCAGCAACATCACCACCGGAGCCGGTGCCTGGCTGTAGCTAAAAGGTTGCCAACCGTGCAGCGGCACCACGGGCAACTTCAGGCCAAAAGCAAGCAGCAGCAGGGCCAGCACCCAGGCCTGGGCAGCTGGAGCGAGGGGCGTTGCCGCCAGGGCCTCAAAACTGAAGCTCACGGTTCTGCTCGCCGCGCCCTGACCCAACCAACCGAAGGCCAGTACCCCAGCAAGCAGGCTGAGGCCAGAAACGGCGCCATAAAGCAGGAAGCGCGTGGCAGCTCCTGCTCGTCGCTCACCTCCCCAGATAGCCAACAGCAGCGTGGTGGGGATCAACACCAGTTCAAATGCCAGCACAAACAACAAGGCATTGCGGGCGAGGAAGGCCCCCACCACCCCGAAGTTGGTGGCCAGCATTAATGAGAAGTAGAGGCGCGAGCGGCCCTGGTCGGCAGGAGAGGCCAACACCGCCATGGCAGTAAGCAGCGCAGTGAGCAGCACCAGGGGCAGGGAGATGCCATCAAGACCGAGCTCCAGGGCAAGGCCCAGACGAGGCAACCAGGTAAGGCTGAGATCTGCGGGGGTATGCAGCCAGCAGTACACCCCAACCAAAAATTGGGCCAGGGCGGCCAGGGCGGCCAGGGAGCGCACCAGGGCGGGACGCCCCTCCGGCAATCGGGAAAGCAGCAAACCCGCAACCCCGGGGATCAGCAGCAGTAGCAGCAGCGGGGAAGAGTTCACGGCAGCAAGGGCAGGGGTAAGGGTGCGGGGCTGGCCAGCAGCCAGGCAGCCATCAGCAGCACCCCCAGCACCAGGCTGAGGGCGTAAGCCTGGGAGCGGCCGGAGGTGGTGAGGCTTAGCCGGCGGGCTCCAGCCATGGCTGCGGCCCCGGTGCCACCGCTGAAACCATCCACCAGGCGGCTATCACTCCAGGCGCCAAAGCGGGCTAGAGCCAGCACCAGGGCCACCACGGTGCGGTGATAAAAGCGCTCGGTTTGCATGTCGTGGGCGAGCCACTCCTGCAGGCCTGATAGGGCCTGGGGCAGCCGGGCCAGGCCGTGGGGCCGCAGGTAGAAGGCAGCGGAGAAGCCCCCTCCCACCAGGGTCGATACCAGCAGAGGCCAGGCCAGCGGCCCCCAACCGGGCAGGGGAGTGAGGCTGAAGACGCCATTGCGCACCAACAATTGAGGCAGGTGCAGCTCCATACCCATCAACACGGTGGTGGGCAACACCATCAACCACAACACCTCGGCGGAGCGCTGGGTGAAGGGTGTGGGGCGACCGCCCCAGATTTGGCCGAATACACGAATCAAGCCTGCGCTGATCAGGCAATTGGTGAGCAGCACCAAGCCGCCCAGCAACCAGGGGTGGCCGCTGGCTGCGGTGAGAGCGAGCAGCTCGCGCAAGGCGGCAAAACTGGCGAAGGGAGGTAATCCCATCAGGCCAGCAGCCCCGGTGAGGAAGGCCAGGCCCATCAGCGGCCGCCGGCTCCAAAGCCCACCCAGCTGGGTGAGGTCCTGGGTCACGTTGCTGATCACGATGGTGCCAATGGCCATCAGGATCAGGGCCATCGGCAGCGGGTAAACGAGCAGCAGGTGATCGGCCACCGCTGTGCCACCCAAACCCACCGCCACAAACAGCAAACCAAGCCAGCTGCTCACCAAGAAGGAGAGGGCTCGCTTGACATCCACCTGAGCCAGGGCAATCAGCGAGGCCACCACCGCCGTGGTGCCGCCAACGGCAACCAGCACGGCCTGCACCAGCGGGCTGAGTTCGATGAGGGGTTCCAGGCGCAGCAGCACCCAGGCGCCACCAACCACCACTACCGAATTGCGCAGCACGGTGGAGGGCAGGGGGCTCTCCATGGCCTCATCCAGCCAGAGGTGCAGAGGAATTTGGGCGCACTTGCCCATGGGGCCGGCGATCAGGGCTAGCAGGATCAACGTGAATCCAGCCGGCAGGGGTTGGCCGTTGTTGGTGAGATCGGCGGCCCATCCCTGCAGGCCATGAAAATTCCAGGTGCCGCTCACCGGCAACAGGGCAATTACCCCCGCTAACAAGATCAGGTCGCCGATGCGCTTGGTGAGAAAGGCGTCTCGAGCCCCTTTCACCACCAGGGGTTGGTTGTACCAGGTGCCCACGATCAGGTAGGTGCCCAGGGTTAGCAACTCGAGAATTACATAGCTGAAAAACACCGAATCTGTGAGCACCAGACCACACAGGCCCGCCTCAAAGAAGCTCAGGCAGCCAAAGAAGCGGGGCCAACCCCAGTCCATTTCCATGTAGCCGATGGCGTAGATCTGAACCAGCAGGTGCAACCCGGTGATCACGGTCATGGCGATCAGCACTGGCTCGGTCACCAGCCCGTCGAAGCCGACCCTTAGCCCTGCCGTCTCGAGCCAGGTCCAGCTGAAGCTCACGGGCCTATAGAGGGCCTGGGCCCCAGCAGCGGCATTGGTGTGCAAGGCCGTTAGCGCTAGCAAGCTGTGGCTGAAGGCCACGGCCACCATGGCCAAGTTGAGGTAGCCGCAGGGGCGCGGGCCGGTGCGGGAGATCAACCCCGGCGACCAGGCCAGCGACAAAAGGGCCGCCAGCAAGGGATAGAAAGGAACCAACCAGGCGGTTTGAAGCAGAGCAACAGTCATCGTGTCAACCAGGCAATAGAAATCTCAACGGCTCAGGCATGTGAAAGATGACGAATACGTCTTCGGATCGGTAACGATAGAAACAGACGCATCGGCTTGGGGCGGCAAAAGTAGATCAAATCCAATCGGTGTCAGTAGAAGTGCTTATCAATCGTCGAGATCACTCGGAGTCCCTCTCAGCTCCATACTCCTCCACTCTGTAAAAACTTCTCCACTTTGCAAAAACTATGGCCTGCCCAAAGTGCGGCTGCCGCCTACTCACCAAGGTGGGGCGCTCCAAGCAGATGCTGATCTGCAGCGATTGCAGCCACCCACTCGAACCATCATCTGATCAGCTTGCCTCCCAGTGGCGCCATCTCTTCACGCTTATGTTTGTGTTGATGGTGGCTGGAGTGCCTGTGTTTCACACCCTGGTTTCAGGCATGGTTAGCTCCACGTCCACACCACTAAGTAGGGAATCTCAAATAGAAAAGATCAACTAGCCAGGTCCATCGGAGTTTTGGCCCTAACTCTCACTGCCAGCGGCCCGGCTGCGCAGCTGCCACACCCGCAGCAGCGCCAGCACTCCACAGACGAGCGCAATCTCCAACACCAGCTTGATCCCTCCGGCCCAGGGGGCCAGCAGCCCCTCCACCTGGCCGTAGGCCTGGCCCATCTCCCTGCCCGCCAGGGTGAGCAAGGTGGTCCAGATCAGGCTGCCCGCGGTTGTCCAGGCGAGAAACTTCGCCTGGGGCATTAATTCAATGCCAGCCGGCACGGACACCAGGGTCCGCACCCCTGGGATCAGTCGTCCCCAGAACACCACCGCCGAACCATGGCGGTTGAACCAGCGACGGCTCCTGGCTAGCCAGCGATCCGCTCCTCATTTATCCAGCGGCCGATGCCATACCAAAACCAGGCCCCCAGCACGGTGCCCACCAGTCCGGCAGCCACCGTGGGGAGAAATTGCAGCCGGCCCGCATGCACCAGATAACCCGTGTAGGGCATCAAAACTTCTGAGGGAATGGGCGGAATGAGATTTTCCAGCAGCATCACCAAAGCAACCGCTCCATAACCGAGCAGGGGGTTGGTCTCTACCGCGGCGCTGATCAGGTCTGGCAGCCCGTCGATCAACTGCTTAATCAAATGAGCAATCCCGGCACAGGACTGTGTTTAGGGTAGGCATCACCAACGCAACATCAGCCTGACCAGCACACCCTGGAACGCTATTAAGACGTGGCGCCAGCGCCTCACGGTGCCCCAATTCACCGTGGTCACCGGTGCTCTGGTGATCGCCGTCGGCACGGTGCTGCTGGCAAGCCCGCTTTGCTCCACCGATGACGTGGGGCTATGGCAAGCCCTGTTCACCGTGACCTCGGCAATCACGGTGACTGGTCTTTCGATCATCGATGTGAGCCGCGATCTGACGCCCTTAGGCCAACTGACACTGGCGGGATTGATCATCACCGGCGGCCTTGGCCTAATGGCGATCACCACATTTTTGCAGGGCTTCGTGCAGGGAAATTCAGGGCTGCGCCACCGGCTAGACAAGGGCCGGGCCCTGGATGAATTCGGGGTAGGCGGCATCGGCCCCACCTTCAACAGCATCCTGATCACGGGCTTCTGTGTGATGGGGATCGGCACGGTGGTGCTCTACGCCTTTGGCTTCACCGACATCGCCAATCCGCTTGAGCGCTTCTGGGCTTCTCTTTTTCACTGCATTAGCGCTTACAACAACGCCGGCTTTGGCCTCTGGGGCGACAATCTGGTGCGCTACCGGGACAACCCGGTGGTGAATGGCGTGATCGCCTCGATGATCGTGGTGGGCGGCATCGGCTGGCGGGTGATCAACGACCTCTGGACCAATCGCGCCCGCCTGCAAGGGCTGCGCCGGCTCAGCCTGCATACCCGGCTGGTGCTGCGCAGCACGGCCTTGTTAATCGTGTTTGGGGCCCTGGGACTGATGTTCACCGAACAATTCGCCGCCGGTGGCGTAATCGAAAATCTGGAGTGGTGGCAGGATATTCAAGTCACGCTGTTCCAGTCGATCTCGGCGCGCACGGCAGGGTTCAACACCGTGCCGCTCTCGGTTAAGACCTTCTCGGATGCGGGCCTGCTGCTGCTGATCGTGCTGATGTTTATTGGTGCCAGCCCGGGCGGCACCGGCGGTGGCATCAAGACCACCACCTTCGCCACCTTGATGGGGGCTACCCGCTCCACCCTGCAAGGGCGTGAGGAGGTGGTGATCCATCGGCGCCAGATCCCTGACACCGTGGTGCTGCGTGCCGTGGGGGTCGTCATGGCATCAGCAATCTTCGTGATTCTGATGGCCCTGCTGCTGGGGATTGGCCCAACAACCTCCGGGGAGCCCACCCGCACCACCTTCAACTTCCTCGAAAAGCTGTTCACCTGCATGTCGGCCTTCGGCACCGTGGGCCTGGATCTGGGGGTTACCGCCCAGCTCAACCGTTGGGGCCAGCTGGTGCTGATGGTGGGCATGTTTGTAGGCAGACTGGGCATCCTGCTGCTCCTTTCGGCGATCTACGGCAGCCGGCCCCAACCCCGCGTGGGCTACCCCCGCGAAGAGATCTACATCTGAATCCCCTGAACAGGTTGACTCCATGACGAACTGGTGGCGTTGGAATCCGTCTGAGGGCGCCATCAAAGGTGGCTTCGCTGTGATCGGAGTGGGGCGCTTTGGCTCCGCCGTATGCAGCGAACTGATCAAGGCCGGGGCTGAAGTGCTGGCGATCGATCTCAGCGAGCGGGCCATTGATGAGCTGCGTCAAATCGAGCCAGCCATCGAGGCGCGGATTGTGGACTGCACAGATGAAGAAGCCCTGAGGGCCGCCGGCGTGCTCGACATGACCACCGTGGTGATAGCCATGAGAGAGCCGATCGAGGCCAGCGTTACGGCTGCTTTGATCGTTAAGGACAGCCCCGGCAGCCAGGTAAAGCAGGTAGTCGCGCGGGCGACCAGTGATCTACACGTGAAAATGCTGCAGCGGGTGGGCGCCGATCGGGTGGTTTTTCCCTCAAAGATGCAGGGTCAACGCTTAGGAATAGAACTGGTGCGGCCCAACATGTTGGAGCGCCTGCGCCTCGACGACCGCAACAGCATCGAGGAGATTCGGGTGCCCGAAGCCTTCATTGGCCAGTCGTTGCGCGAGATCAATTTGCGCAAGAACTTCAATGTGAGCGTGCTTGCCGCCGGGCCTGACAACCAGCTCACGGTGAACCCGCCCGCCTCCCACGTGCTCGAGGCGGGCGAGCTGCTGGTGGTGATGGGCGCCAGTGAAGCCTTGGCCAAACTGCCGGGCAGCTGAAAACGGGCATCCTCCTGGCCTGGACCGGACTGTGGTGCTGGCTCGGATCCCTGTCTAGGTTTTCTGTCACTTGCAGGTCGTCGGATTGAAAAAGCGTCTGCTTTTTGATCAGCTCAAGGCAGCCCTAGTGGGGAAGCCTCTTCCCACGAGTGCCTACGCCGAAGAGCGCCTCACCAATGCAGAGGCCCTGGCGATCCTGAGTTCCGATGCCCTCTCCTCCGTGGCTTACGCCACCCAGGAGATCGTGCTGGTGCTAGGGATGGCTGGCGCGGTGGGGCTGGGCTTCACCCTGCCGGTCACAGGCCTGATCATCGCCCTGATGGTGATCGTGGCCATCAGCTACCGGCAGACCATCAAGGCCTATCCCCAGGGGGGAGGCTCCTACCGGGTGTCCCACGAAAACCTTGGCGACCTGGCCGGACTGGTGGCCGGTGCCTCGCTCTCGATCGACTACGTGCTCACCGTGGCGGTGAGCACAGCCGCCGGCATCGCCGCACTCACCTCCTATTTCCCTGGCCTAGACAGCCTGCGCGTGCCCCTCTGTCTGGCGGCCGTGGTGGTGCTGATGGTGGCCAACCTGCGGGGCGTGCGCTCCAGTGCCCAGATCCTCAGCCTGCCCACCTATGTCTTCATCGCCGCGGTGTTCACCCTGCTGCTAGCCGGGGGCGTGAAGGTGTGGGCCGGGGAGTTGCCCTCCATGGCCGCGGACGAGCAGAACCTGCTAATGGCCAAGGAGCACGGCGGTGCGCTGATCGCCGTGGGGGGGGTGTTGCTGATGCGGGCCTTCAGCTCCGGTTGTGCGGCTCTCACCGGCATTGAAGCCATCAGCGATTCGGTGATGGCTTTTCGCCCCACCGAGTGGAAGAACGCCCGCCGCGTACTCACCGTGATGGTGCTGCTGTTAGCCACGATGTTTGGAGGCATCAGCCTGCTGGCCCATCACCTAGGGGCGGTGTATGTGGAGCACGGACCAACCCTGCTCTACCAGCTCGGACAGCAGGTGTTCGGCAATGGACCGTTGCTGCTGATCCTGCAGCTCTCCACTTTGTTGATCCTGCTACTGGCCGCCAACACCGCCTACGCAGATTTTCCCCGACTGGTGAATTTCCTGGCCCAGGATGGCTACTTGCCCCGCCAGTTCACCTCCCTGGGGGACCGTCTCGTCTTCAGCAACGGCATTTTGGCTCTCAGTGGGTTGGCGGGGGTGTTGCTGCTGGCTTTTGGCGGCAGCGTGACGCGGCTGATCCCTCTCTATGCAGTTGGGGTGTTTCTCAGCTTCACCCTGTCCCAGGCCGGAATGGTGGTGCATTGGTGGAAGGAACACACCCGCGGTTGGCTGAGCAAGGCCCTGGTGAACGGGTTTGGCAGTGCCGTCACGGCGGTGGTTACCGGCGTGTTGCTCTACAGCAAATTCAGCCAAGGGGCCTGGCTGGTTGTAGTAGCCGTGCCGCTGCTGGTGTGCCTGTTCCTCACCATCCACAGCCACTACCGCAGCGTGTCCAAACGGCTGCGTCTGGCCACGGATAAAAAGCTCACCCTTCCTCCGGCTCCGGCCGGTGGGGGAGCGCCGGTGGTGGTGCTGGTGGGTCAGCTGCACCGCGGCAGTTTTGAGGCCGTGCGCTACGCCCGCAGCATCTCCAGGGATCTAGTGGCCGTTCACGTGGATCTCGGGCTTGGCAAAGCGCAGGCCTTCCAGGAGCAGTGGCAGCGCCAGTTGCCCGAGATCCCTCTGGTGGTGCTCGATTCTCCTTATCGCTCCCTGATCGATCCAGTTGTGCAGTTTGTGCAGCAGTTTGAGATCCAGCACCAAAAAGATCGCGACCGCTTCTGCACAGTGGTGCTGCCTGTGTTCGTGACCCGGCATCGCTGGGAGAACCTGCTCCACAACCAGAGCACGATTGCCCTGCGCACTGCTCTGCGGGCCCAGGGCACCCGAGTGGTCACCACAGTCGGCTTTTATCTCTAACTGCATTCCAGCGATCGTGGCGGTTGATGCTTACTTGCCACTACTTGCTCACCGAGACGATTGCCCTGGGTCTGGGAATTTCCTTCAGCCCGATCAACATCCTTCTGGTAGCTCGAAGTCCTGCACCCGATGAGGTGGTGAGCGCCTGAGCGAGCGGTCTCAGGCCCGCTGCCTCTGACGCATGGAATCCCAGAAAGCTACGACGAGCAGGCCGATGCCTATAAGCCCGGCGCACCATTCGGGTACCTGCACGTTGTGCTGGGCCAAGGGAATCCCGGCCAGCATCAACAACCCCAGCGCGCCGATGGCGTAGTGGGCGCCGTGCTCCAGATAGATCAACTGGTCGAGGGCCTTCTCCCGGCTCAGCATCACCGTGAGCGAGCGAATAAAGAGCGCTCCGAGGCCAAGGCCCGTGATGATCAGCGCCAGATCGGTGGTGATCGCAAAGGCGCCGATAGCGCCATCGAGGCTGAAGGAGGCATCAAGCAACTCGAGGTAGATCAGGCTGGCAACACCGCTCTTGGCAGCCATACTTCCCGCCGCCGGATCTCCGCCGCCGAAGAATTCCGCCAGGGAAGTGCTCAGGATCTGCAGCACCAGGCCGATCAGACCGGCAAAAAGAACATCGCTGCGCAAACTGCCAGGAAGGACAAAGGCCACACCCATCAAAATGATCAACGCCAGAGCAACCTCCAGGGAGGGAACCCTTCCGGCGCTGCTCAGACGCACCTCAAGCACCTCCACCCAGTGCAGCGTTTTGGCCTCATCGATGAAATAGCGCAGAAACACCATCAACAGGAACATCCCCCCGAAGGCGAGGATCCTCGGTTCAGCCAACTCCAGCAGCGCGTGGTATTCCTCGGGGTGATGCAGAGCCGCGTCGAGGGCTTGCCCCAGACCGATCCCCCCAGCCAGGCTCACCAGCAGCAAAGGCCCCAGAAAACGCACTCCAAACACCGGGATCACCAGACCCCAACTGAGGAAAAAACGCTGCTGGCCTGGGGTGAGGTGCTCCAGCACCCGCGCATTCACCACCGCGTTATCAAAGGAGAGGCTGATCTCCAGCGCCAGCAGCACCAGGGTGAGCCAGGTGGACTCAAGACCCGCAGGGCTCAGACCACCATGGCTGACGAAAACTGCCACCAGGCCCACGGCACAGCACAGCAGCGGGAAACGCACATAGCGCAGCAGGCGGCCCATGGATGTACCCAAACCCTATGAGCTTGAAGCCTCATAGACCCGCTGGCTGGCCGATGACATCAATTGTCGGGGCCTGAAAGCGAGCAAAAACGCCCGAGGCCGGCCAACCGACCTCAATCTCCCTAAATCCCATCTAGTAACCGATGTATATTTTCGAGTGTTGGGGTCGTGCCTTATGAATGCTTTTCTTACCGCCGCCATGGAGCCCTCTGGGGCCATCACCCTGGCGGTGTTTGCCCTGGCGATCCTGCTGTTCGTGACCGGCTGGCTAGCCCCTGAAGTCACTGGGTTGCTGGCGGCAGCCCTGCTTGTGACCTTCCGAGTGCTCAAGCCCGATGAGGCCGTGCAGGGATTCGGCAGCCCCGCCCTGATCACCTTGATGGGCCTCTTCGCCGTGTCGGCGGGCCTGTTCCGCAGCGGTGGCCTGGATCGGCTGAGGGCCCTGATCGCTAGCGATGCCATCCGGAGTCCCAAACGAATGATCGCCCTGATGGTGGGGGTGGTGGCGCCGATCTCCGGATTTATCCCCAACACCCCGATCGTGGCGACCCTGCTGCCAGTAGTTGAGGGCTGGTGCCACAGGCGCGGCGTATCCCCTTCGAAGGTATTGCTGCCGCTGTCGTTTGCCACGGTGTTGGGCGGCACCATCTCCCTGCTGGGCACCTCCACCAACCTGCTGGCCAGCGATGTGAGTAGCCAACTCGGCTTTGGTCCCCTCGAGCTGTTTAGCTTCACAGCCATCGGTATCCCCGTCTGGCTGCTGGGGGGGCTCTACATGTTGTGGGCTTCCGACCGGCTCCTGCCGGATCGCGGCCTCGACGACGGCGATTTGCTGGGATCCCTCGCCCGGGAGGGCTATCTCACCGAGGTACTGGTGCCGGAGGGCTCCGAGCTCGCGGGCCATTCGCTGCACAACAGCCGTCTGCAGCGCCGCTACGACGTAGACGTGCTCGAAATGCAGCGCGGTAGCGAGATCTTCAGCGCCCCCTTGGCCGACCGCACCCTCCAGGTAGGCGATCGTCTTGTGCTGCGTTGCAACCGGGAAACCCTGCTGCGTCTCCAGCAGGAGCACACGGTGGTGCTGTCACCGCCGGCGGAGCAAGAGGAGGCCCTTGAGGAAATGAAGCATCCCGCGGTCACCAGCATGCGCATGGTGGAAGTGCTTCTTCCGAACGGCTCCACGATCACCGGCACCAGCGTGCGAGACCTTCGCTTCCGTCAGCGCTACAACGCCACCCTGCTGGCGGTACGTCGCGGCAATCAGGTGCTGCGTGAATTGCTCGGTCAAGTCGTGCTTCAAGCCGGCGATGTGTTGCTACTGCAGGCGCCCCTCGATGCCATTCGCGGCCTGCAGGCCAACAACGATCTGGTGCTGCTGGACGAACTGGAAAAGGACATGCCCACCACCAACCGCAAATGGGTGGCGGTTCTGGTTGCATCCCTGGTGATCATCCTGCCTCTGTTCAAAGTGCTCAACCTGATGGCCGCTGTTCTTCTGGCAGTGGTGGTGATGGTGGCCACCGGCTGCCTGCGACCCGGGGAACTGCAGCGATCCATCCGTTGGGACGTGATCTTGCTGCTGGGTTCGCTCTCCTGCTTCAGCGAAGCGATGCAGAAAACCGGCCTGGCCGAGGCTCTGGCGCAGGATCTGCTGCATGGCCTTCAGGGGTGGTCGGCTTACGGGGTCCTGTTCGTGGTCTTCGTGATCGCCCAACTCTTCACCGAAGCCCTCAGCAACGGCACCACCGTTGTATTGCTGATGCCAATCGCCACCGCCATAGCCCAGGGGCTTTCGCTGCCACCGATGGCGTTCATCTTTGCCATTACCTTCGCGGCCAGCCAGAGCTTCCTTACCCCGATCGGATACCAAACCAACCTGATGGTGTTCGGGCCTGGGCGCTATCGCTTTCTGGACATGACGCGCTACGGGGCGCCACTCACCATCGGACTGGCGATCGTGGTTCCCTGGCTGATCTGCCGCAAATTTGGGATCTAAGCGAAATTAGATCCAACACTTAATTCAGCAACTACTAGCGCCAGCGGAATTTCTTGCAAATCCACCTCAACAGCAGCCACAGCAATCCGCCAACTACCGCCCCAAAAAGGATCCCAACTAGAACGCTGGTAAATGGTTTAAGAGCAGCTGCAACACCCTCGTAACCAGCGCCAAGCGTCTTGCCGGCAACGGTTAGCAGCAGGATCCAAATCAGGCTGCCTGCCGTAGTCCAAATCAGAAACAAAGGCTGGGGCATCATCTCGATGCCAGCTGGCAACGACACCAGCGTGCGGACCCCGGGGATAATCCGCCCCCAAAACACCACCGCTACTCCGTGGCGATTGAACCAGCGGCGGCTGCGGGCCAGGTCCGCAGGCCTCAAACCAAACCAGCGGCCATGGTTTGCCAACCACTGCTCCAGCTGCTCCTCGTTGATTAGACGGCCGATTCCATACCAAAACCAAGCCCCCAGCACCGTGCCCAACAGGCCTGCAAGCACTACAGGAAATAGCTGAAGCCTTCCCTGCTGGATCAGAAAGCCTGCCAGCGGCATCACCACCTCCGAAGGAATAGGTGGCACCAGATTTTCCAGCAACATCACCAGGGCAATTGCCCCATATCCCAGAAGCGGGTTGGCGTCCACCGCCGCCAGGAGAAGCTGGGGAAGCTTCTCCATCAAGGCGGACAGCTCGGCCATCAACCCATTGCGGCAGGGGTGTTAGCCCGGCGGCGGTTCCACCACTGCCGGAAAACCTTCTCAGCCTCGAGGTAGGTGAAGAACAACAGGCTCACCCCAACGCACACCATCAGATCGACAAGGGCCAGGGGCTCTGTACCAAAGAAACGGGAGAGCCAGGGCACATAAAGCAGCAGCAACTGGAGGCCACTGGTGAATACCACAGCCCAGAGCAACCAGGGATTACTGAAGGGGTTCACTTGCAACAAGGGGCGCTCACTGCGAGCCGAAAGGGCATGACCCATTTGGGCCAGGCACAAGGTGGTGAACACCATGGTTTTCCAGGGGCCATCAACGCCTTGGGTGCGGTAAAACCACACCATCATGGCAATCGTCATTAAGCCGAACACCAGACCAACTCGCACGATGTAGCGACCAATGCCCCTGGCAAAGATCGATTCACCCGGCCGAGCAGGGTCCCGGTCCATCAGGCCGGCCTCCGCCGGCTCGAGGGCCAGCGCTAGGGCAGGCACCCCGTCTGTGACCAGATTCATCCAAAGGATCTGCAAAGGAGTTAGAGGAACGCCAATCAGTCCAACCAGGGGAGCCGCCGAAATCGTGACCAACTCGCCGACATTGCTACCCAAAATGTATTTAACGAAGCGGCGAATATTGGCGTACACCAGTCGCCCCTCCTCAACCGCGCTAACAATCGTGGCGAAGTTGTCATCCAGCAGCACCATGTCGGATGCCTCCTTGCTCACCTCCGTGCCAGTGATGCCCATGGCTACACCGATATGGGCTTGCTTAAGGGCAGGGGCGTCGTTGACCCCATCTCCCGTCATCGCTACCACCTGGCCATTGGCCTGCAGGGCCTTAACGATGCGCAGCTTCTGCTCAGGCGGCACCCGGGCATAGACACTGCAGCGAGCTACCACCGCGCGCAGCTCCTCATCACTGCAAGCTTCCAGTTCCCGCCCCAGCACCACCTCACCATCAATGGTGGTTAGACCAATTTTTGAACCAATGGCCCTGGCAGTAAGCGGGTGATCGCCGGTGATCATCACCGGCCGAATGCCAGCACCGCGGCAGATCGCCACCGCCTCAGTGACCTCGGGCCGTGCCGGATCCAGCTGGGCCATCAGGCCAATCAACACCAAACCAGAGAGGTCTTGCTGCGGACTGGAATGGTGGGGAGCACAGGCAAAGGCCAGCACCCGCAAACCAGAGGCCGCCAGGTCGCGGGCCTGATCGATCCACCACTGGAGCTGATTGGGGCTGAGCGCCACTACCCCGGAACCATCCAGCCAGCTGCTGCAGCTAGCCAGGATCACTTCAGGGGCACCCTTGCTGATCATCAGCTGATGGGAGCCTTCTGCCGCTGCCCCGAGGGGAGCCTGGAGGCTGCCATCCGGATCATTCACCCATACCGCCATCAACTGACGCTCTGAGCTGAAAGGAATCTCGGCCTTGCGGGCATAGCGCTGCCTGAGCTCGAAATCGTCGAAACCAGCCTTACCAGCCACCACGGCCAAGGCTCCTTCCGTGGGGTCGCCAAGCACCTCCCAGGCCCCCTCTTCTCCTTGGCGCAACTCGGCATCACTGCAGAGCACACCGGCCTGCAGCAGCAGATTCTGCAAACCAGAATGGGCCCCGGCCAAGGGAGCCTCAGGTGCTGCCAGGAGCGCTGTCGTGAATTCGCCGGTGGGCTCGTAGCCCTGGCCACCCACCAGCACCGATTGATTGCCGAAGCGCAGCTCCTGAACAACCTGGCGATTTTGGGTGAGGGTACCGGTTTTGTCTGAGCAGATCACGGTGACAGAGCCCAAAGCCTCCACCGCCGGCAGACGCCGAATCAGGGCAGCACGCCGCACCATGCGCTGGGTGCCGATCGCCAGGGTGACGGTGATCACGGCCGGCAAGCCCTCGGGGACAATCGCCACCGCCATCGACAGGGAAACTTCGAGCAGGTCGAACGGGTCTTGACCCAGCAGCAACCCAAGGCCCACAACAATTGCCACCAGGGCCAGGGCTGTGCCAACCAGCACCTTGGCTAGACCATCGAGCCGCTCCTGCAGGGGGGTGCTCTCGCCGCCAGCGGTGTTGATCAGGGTGGCTATCTGACCCAGCTCAGTGGCCATGCCGGTAGAGGTCACTACCGCAACCCCCCTTCCCCGCACCACCTCGGTGCCCTGGAACATGCAGTTCTGGCGCTCCAGCATCGGTGTGGCTGAATCCAGCACCAGCTCGGCTCGCTTAAACACGGCCTCCGACTCACCAGTGAGGGCGGCTTCTCTCACTCCCAGATCAGCCGTCTCGAGTAGGCGCCCATCAGCCGGCACCCGATCGCCGGCCTCGAGGCGGATCAGGTCGCCCGGCACCAGCTCCTCACTCGACAACTTTTGCCACTGGCCGTCGCGGCGCACCTGCACTTGGGGTTGGGACATATCGCGCAGTGCCAGCAGCGCCTTCTGGGCCCGGCTCTCCTGCAGATAGCCCAGTAGGCCATTGAGAGCAACGATCACCACAATCGCGATCGCATCCTTAGGGAACTTCTGCTCCACATAGGCCACGCCGGCGGAAACAGCAGCAACCGCCAGCAACATGATCAACATCACGTTGCTGAACTGGTCCCACAGGATCAGCAAGTTGCTGCGACCAGCTGCAAGTTCAAGCCGGTTGGGGCCATTAGCGGCCAGACGCCGGCTTACCTCTGCCGTGCTCAGCCCAGCCTCCCCACACTGCAGCTCCTGCAGGCAGGATTGCCCATCGATGGCATGCCAGTTCTGGGGCATGGGAGTTGTCATGAAATCAGAAGTAGTTGGAATTGATGATTAGGGAGGACTCAGCTGATCTGGCTGAGGAACTGCTTACTGCGCTCATGGCGCGGGTTAGTAAAAAATTGCTGCGGCGGCGCCACCTCCACCACCTCGCCATCAGCCATAAGCACGACTCGGCTTGCAACCTTACGTGCAAAGCGCACCTCATGGCTTACCACCACCATGGTCATGCCGTCGCGGGCCAGCTCCTGCATAACTGCCAGCACCTCCTGCACCATCTCGGGATCTAGGGCGCTGGTGGGCTCGTCAAACAACATGATGCGGGGCTCCATGCAAAGCGAGCGAGCAATCGCCACCCGCTGCTGCTGGCCGCCGGAAAGCTGGCCTGGAAATTTGTGGGCCTGCTCGGCGATCCCAACCCGCTCCAACAACTCCAGGGCCTGGTGCTCCACCTCAGCTTTAGGGCGCTTGCGCACCTTCACCGGCGCCAAGGTGAGGTTGTCGAGCACCGTGAGGTGGGGAAACAAATTGAACTGCTGAAACACCATGCCAACCTCCCGGCGGATCGCATCTATGCGGCGCAAATCGTCGCTGATTTCAATGCCATCCACCACGATTGAGCCCTTCTGAAAATCCTCCATCGCGTTGAAGGTGCGCAAGAAGGTGCTCTTACCCGAGCCCGACGGACCCATGATCACGACCACCTCGCCCTGGTGGACGCAAAGATCAACTCCCCGCAGGGCATGGAAGCCGTTGGGATACCACTTCTCGACCCCACGGGCCTCGATCATCACGGCGGGGGAGCTGGTCATGCCTGCGGCGCAGAGGGGGAATGGGGATTAAGACGAGTTTCTAAGGCGCGACTGCCCAGCCCAAGGGCGGCGCAGCAACTCCAAAACAAAATGGCGAGTACTAAATACACCTCCGCGTTCTTACCGAGAAACATTGGGTTGGCCATCACCGTACGGGCGGTGCCGAGTAGGTCAAGCAGGCCGATCAAGGAGAGCAAGGTGGTGTCTTGCAGCAGGGTGATGAATTGGCCCACCGTGGCTGGCAGAGCAACTCGCAGGGCCTGGGGAAGCACCACATGCACCAGAGCCAGAGGCACCGGCAGGCCCAGGGAACGGGCCGCCTCCAACTGACCCGCTGGCACCGCTACCAAACCTGATCGCACCGCCTCAGCCACATAGGCGGCAGCAAAGAAGGTGAGCACCCAGGCAGCCCGCCAAACCCGATCGGGAGCCAGGCCGCCTGGCAGCAGGAAGCCGAGGATGTTCTGCCCCAGAAACAGCAGGGTAATAAGTGGTGCCCCGCGGATGAACTCGATGTAAATCACCGAGCCCCAGCGCAGCAGCGGCAGCTCGCTGCGGCGACCAAGGGCAAGCAGCACCCCCAGGGGAAAGCACAACAGGATGGCAAAGGTGGCCATCAACACCGTGAGCAGCAAGCCACCCCACTCGGAAGGCGGCACCTGCACCAGCCCCAGGCCGCCACTAATCAGCACCATGCCCACCAGGTAAAGCAGGGGCCAGAGCAGGGGAATCAGCCGGCGGCAAGCCTGCGGAATGGCTGGCCCATAGCGCCCCGCAGCCCAGCGGGCCAGCAGCAACAGACCCGCAATCCCCCACCAGCGCACCTGAATGGCAAGGGTTAGCTGTAGCGCCATGGGCCGCCAGAGGGCCAGCACCGCCAGGATTGCGGCGGCCCAGCGGTCGTTGCGGGGCCAAAGAGCACGAACAGCGCCGGAGCCGGGAAAAGCCCTCAACAAACCCCAACTAAACCCAGTTACCAGGGCCAGCAAGGTAGTTAGCAGCCATAGGCGCCACTGCTGCTCCACTGGGTAGCGACCTACAGCAAATAGGGTGCTGTTGGCACTGAGCACGGCCCATTGGGCCTGGAATAGCGCCCAGCGGAAAAAGCCCAAACCCGCCGCCAGCAGGGCTGCCAGCAAGGCGATCGAAATCAGACCATCGAGTCGGCTGCCAAAGAGCTCCTTTTGCAATCTGCGCAAAGGACTCGCTCGCACCACCAGAGGGGGAGTAGTTGCCATTTCAGCGTTCTCTTAGCTGCACCAGGCCATTGAGCCCGTTCATCAGTGCAGAAATCACAAGGTCGATCACTAAATATGAACCCAACAGGATTAACATCACCTCAATGGCGCGGCCGGTTTGATTGAGTGTGGTTTCCGAAACTGAATAGAGGTCGGTGAAGCCACAGGCCACTGCCAGTGAGGAATTCTTGGCCAGTGAAATGTATTGGCTGTTGAGCCCCGGCACAATCACGCGCAAGGCTTGGGGCAAAACGATTCGCCGCAGGGTCAGCAGGGGCGGAAAACCCAATGAGGTGGCTGCCTCCCACTGTCCCTTAGGCACAGAGGCAATACCGCCGCGCACCACCTCGGCGATAAAGGCAGCGGTATAAACCACCAGCCCGGTGAGCAGAGCCCCAAATTCAACGGTGAAGCGCAGTGGGGCCTGCCAAACCCCATCTACCAATTCGGGGGAGCCTAAAAACAGTCCTGATTTAGCGAGCACTAGCCCTGGCAGTTGCAGAGCGTCGCGGCCATTCGGCAAGGCCAGAAAAACCACGAAATACCAGAAGATCAGTTGCAGCAGCAGGGGAATATTGCGAATCACCTCCACATACACCCGAGCCAGTCTCCGCAGCAGCCCATTGCTGCTGAAAGAAGCAGTGCCGATAAGGGTGCCTAGGACAGTCGCACCCACCAAGCCTGCGATCACCACCCGCAGGGTGTTGACCAATCCCGCCAGCATGGCTCGCCAATAGGGAAGGCTGGCATCAAACGGCAGGATTGTTTCAGCCAGATCAAATCCCGCTGGTTGCCCCAGCCAGCTCCAGCTGAGCAGCAGGCCCCGGGCGGTGAGGTTGAGCAGCAGGTTGGTGAGCAGAAATGCCACCACCACCCCAATTACCAGAGCCACCGCCCCCTGAACAAGCCAGGGTAGGTAGCGGCGGTTGCGCCACCAGGGGGTGACTTCAGATCGGCTCGTCATGGCAGTGTGCCGGCGCTAATGGACCTCACAGGAAGGGCGGCGAATACATCAAGCCCCCTTGACGCCATTGCTGATTAACACCTCGCTCCAGCTTGAGGGGAGATCCCGTGCCCACATTGCGCTCGAACACCTCGCCGTAGTTACCCACAGCCTTCACGGTCCGAACCACGAAATCGGCAGGCAACCCCAGCTGCTTGCCAAGATCGCCCTCCACTCCAAAAAAGCGGCGAAGCTGGGCAAGGTTTTTGTTTGCCTTGGCCTCAGCCACCTTTGCGTCGATGTTGGCGGCAGTGATGCCCATCTCCTCAGCCTGAATGAGGCTGTAGACGACCCAGCGCACGGCATCAGCCCAGGCCGGATCGGCATTAACAGTGGCAGGGTTGAGGGGCTCCTTGCTCAATACATCTGGAAGCAGGATGTGTTCAGAGGGCTTCGGGAAACCGGTTCGCTTTGCTGCTAGCTGGGAGCGATCGGTGGTGACGGCAACGCAGCGGCCCTGCAGGTAGGCCGCGTAGGTCTGATCTCCCGACTGAAATTTGAGTGGGGTGTAGGTGGCATTGAGCTCCCGCATACGGTCGGCCAGGTTGAGCTCTGATGCCGTTCCGGTCTCCACGCAGATCGGCTTGCCGGCAACTTCCTTAAGGGATCGAATGCCGCTGGTGGCGGGCACCATCACGGCCTGGCCATCAAAGAAGGTGGTGGGGGCAAAGGCGAGAGCATTACCGCCAGGCGCATCGCGACTGAGGGTCATGGTGGTGTTGCGGGAAAGCAGGTCAACTTCACCGCTGCTCAGAGCCGCAAAGCGTTCGGTGGCACTGAGGTCGCGGTAAGTGACCTTGGCAGGATCCGATAAAACCGCAGCCGCTGTTGCCTTACAAATGTCTACGTCCAGGCCGCTGTAGCTACCGTCAGGACTCACAAAACTGAAACCCGGCAGCTTGCCGTCCACACCACAGATCAAGCTACCCCGAGCCTTAATTGCGGCCATTTTCTGACTTTGAACTCCACCTCCATCACTGGCGCAGCCCACCAGGGCCAGGGACGCGATCAGGGGGACGGCGGCAGTGAACCGGTGAAGCAGGACCATGGATAATTCCGATATCGGCGCAGTATTGCAGGAAGGTTAGTGTGACGGCCTCAGGCTCTTGATCAAAGCCATGGCTCACCGTCAACAACGCCTCGAGTGGATATTTGAGCGTTGGCTGTGGCGCTTCCGGCTGATCGCGATTGTGCCGGTGGTTATGAGCCTGCTAAGTGCTGCAGCTGCTTACCTTGCCGGCACCCTGGAGGTGCTTGGGGCCCTGAAAGTGCTGCTCAACGGCTCAGGCGACAGCAGCTACGCAATCGCCGTGCAGCTGGGCAAGTTGGTGGGCGGAGTCGACCTCTACTTGATCGGCATCGCCCTGATGATCTTTGGCTACGGGGTGTATGAGCTGCTGATCTCCAACATTGAAGCGGCACACGAGGACGGCAAAGACGGCGGCAGCGGCCTGCTCGACATTCGCAGCCTCGAAGACCTCAAGGAAAAGTTGGTGAAGGTGATCGTGGTGGCGTTGATCGTGTCCGCCTTCAAGGCCATGTTGATCTTCCCAATCCATAACAGCACCACCAACCTGCTGGTATTCAGCGGCAGTGTGTTGTTGTTGGCCCTAAGCGCCTGGCTGGTGGCTGGCGGCAAAAAAGCCCCCCACTCCTAGGTGAGGGCCTTGGTTCTTGGTCCTTGGCCCTTGGAGCTGGACCCTTTCAGCGCCCACCAAGCTGGCAGGGCAAACAGACAGCAATAGAGGGCCGGCCCCCACTGCCAGCCCTGCTCCTCCAGCAGCCAGCTGCATATCACTGGAGCGGTGCCAGCAAATAGGGCCATAGCCAGGCTGTAGGCGATCGAAAAAACTGTGCACCGCTGTCGCACTGGCACCCACTCCACCGCCAGCACCCCCTGCCCGCCCATGGACATCATCACGGGCAACACCCCGAGCAGCTGACCCATAACTAGGCCGCTGGGGCCGGCCAACTGCACCACAGGCAAGGCGATCGGAGTAACTAGGGCCAGCAGAAGTGTGCCGAGCCGGTTGACCTGCAACTTGCCCCAGCGATCCGCCAGCACGCCGCCCAGCAGCACCAGGGGCAGGCCAATGGTCTGTATCACGGTAGAGGTGGTATTGGCCTGGGCCAAGCTTGAGCCGGGCTGGTGAGCGCTGTAGTCGACCAGGTAGACAAACAGCACATAAAAGACGACGTTGGCGAAGGAAACCAACGCAATGATGCGCAGCACCAGCGGACCCTGCTGACGCACCTCCGCCAGCCGCCCCCCCATCGCCCGCAGCAAGCCAACCGCACCAGCAGGTTGCGGATCGCTGTGATGGGGCTCCAAGGTTTCTGGCATGCGCCGCCGCATCCACAGGCCCAGGAAAGCCACCAGCCCACCCAGGGCGAAGGGGAGCCGCCAGCCCCAGGCATCCATGGCGGCATCGCCGAGGGAGCGGGCCAGCAAGGCCACGGTGAGGGATCCCAGGCTGAACCCCACCAGGCCACCGGCGGTAGCCAGGCTGGCCAGCAAGCCCTGCTGACCAGGGGGGGCCGCTTCGGTGGCGTAGGTCATCGAACCGGTGAATTCACCACCCACCGAAAACCCTTGCACCATGCGTAGGCCCAGCAGAGCCAGCCCAGCCCCCGCACCCCACTGGGCATGAGTGGGCAAGATGGCGATTAACAGGCTGGCGGCACCCATCAGCACGATGCTGAGGCTGAGCATGTTGCGGCGGCCGAGCAGGTCGCCGATCGGGCCGAGCACCAGGCTGCCCACTGGCCGCATTAGGTAACCCACCGCAAACACGCCGAAGGCGGCTAAGGCCTGAAGACCCGGATCCTCGGCAGGGAAAAAGGCATGGCCAAGTGGGGTGGCCACATAGCCGTAAACGGCAAAGTCAAACCACTCGAGCGCATTGCCGAGCAGGGCGGCCAGGGTGGCGGCGCGCCGCTGCTGCGGTGTGAGATCCATTGTCAGAGACCGTTACTTGAATCGAGTTGGCTGCTCTCCCACCCTTCGAGGATCCGATCCAGGGGCACCCAACGCCCACCGAGCCGGGCTAGGACAATGATCATCGTAATCGGGAAATCGCGGTTAACTATTAACGGAACCACCATGAGGCCCTCGCCAGCAGAGGCCACACCGCAAAGACCGACCACCACCAAGACGTTAAAAATATTTTTACCCAGAATTTTGCTGATGGCGATATCGCCGTAGTCTTGAATCGTGGAGATCAAACTCTCAAATAGCCCTGGCACGGTGGTGCCTAGAAACACCACCGTGGGGGCGATCACAATCTTGTAAGTCCTCAACAAAAGGGCAAGGCAGAGGAGCCACCCGCTCACAAACAACTCGCCACTGGCCAAAGTGGCCTCTGTGGGGGCTGCCGAAGAATCGATATAGGGATTCTGTACGGTCCAGCCGCCGACAGGGGCCAAGCCGGGGACTGCGACCTACGATTTCTCTAGAACTTAGGCAGACATTTCGAGTGATTGATCCGGACGTCACAATTGCCGCAGCTGCCTCGGCCCAGTCCGATGAGCTCGAAAGCCTCTTTAGCTTTCTGGGCCAGATTCAGCAGGATGGTGCCCTGCGCGACCTGCTCAACGATGTGATATCAGCTCCCGATGTGGTGGCCATAGCCGCCAATCAGGGCTTCAACTTCCAGGCCTCCACATTGCTGGGACTGTTCGAGCGCTGCAATGAAGCGCCTCTGGCGCGCCAGGGGCTGATGGACGAAAAGTTGATTCGTGTCTACCTGCAGCGGCAGCGCCTGCAGGCCCCATGACCGCAACCAAACGCCAAGCTCTGCTTGGTCTCTGGCAGCAGCAGGTCAAGGCATGGGCCCAGAACGGCGAACTTGTGAGCGCCGCTGTCCATGCCCTGGGATTAGGTAAGGAGCCATTGGCTCTGACCGCTTTGGCTGAGGCATTAGCCCAGGGCGATTTCAGTGGTCTGCCAACGGTGGAGTTGATGGCAGACGACGAATTGCCAGGGGCCCGCAGCCATTTTTCAGAAAGCAGCCAAACGGTATTTCTCAACACCAGCTGGCTGGCTGGTTCTGACCAAGACGCCGTACTACATGAGTTGACGCTGCGCTGGGGCGAGCATCTGGATGTGCTGTTAAACACCTCTGACACCCCTGGAGACGAGGGCAGCCACTTTGCGGCCCTGCTCAGCGCTGGCCTAGCAACTCCTCCCAAGTGAGCGGTTGGGAGGGGGGACGTCCTTGGGGACGGGAGTGCAGCGGGCAGCTGGGATAGCTGGTGCGGCTTGAGCGGGATGGGGACGGTGAAACAATAAACATGGAAAAGTGAATCGATATGGATCTCGCACCGAAGGATTGCCATTCCCCTATGGGGAATTCACACGGAGCAATCGCTAAGCAGAACAATCAAACTGGACTGAGCTGACTTGGCCAACAGATCTGACTTGGCAGACTGATCGGCCTTCCCCAGGAAGCGCAGGGGATGCATGGTGCTTGTTCTGGCCTGCGCAAGCTCTTAGAGCTAGCCGGCTTCCGCCAGACCCTTCCAACATAGCCCGAGAGCAGGCACCCCTTCGCTTGAGCAATTCAAATGATGGGTTTGAGCAACAAAGCACCCACGAATAGGGCCGTATAGATGCTGAGCAGCAGCAAACCCTGGTACCAGGTCAGGGAATCCCCTTCCGTCACCCAGTGCACGGCAAAGGCGGTGGCCCCAAGGCAGGCAAGGGCCTGGGGCGGGAAGGTGAGGTGTAGGAAACGCCCCATTAGCGGTCCGAGCAGCACCAGTACGGGCAATACGAACAACATCAACTGGACACTGGATTCGACGGTGCTGGCCATCGCCAGGGCCATGCGACCTCGACTGGCCGCCCGAAAGGCGACCAGCGCTTCTGGAATTGCAGAAAACAACGGCAACAACAACATGCCCACAAATAGGGGGGTGACCGCACTGCCTTTGACCAGTTCTTCGAGCCCAGCCACCAAATGTTCCGAAACCCCGGCAATGGCCAGGGCCACCAAAACCAGCACCCCCACAATTGCCAGCAGGGACGCCTGGGACTCGCTGGTAGCACTAGCTTCTGCCAGCTCCCTCTCAACAGCAAATAGCCGCCGATGGGTACCCAGTTGATATAGGTAGGAAAGCAGATAAGCCAGCATTACAATCACCGCTACGACCAGGGAGTAGACGGCAAACAGATCAAATACTTTGCTGCCCTCGGTGATCGGGTGCATCGAGTCCCAGAAAAAGATCGAGGGGACCGACATCAAAATCACACTTATCAGCAACTGGCGGGTGCTTAGGCCACGACTGTGGCGATTGAGATCCACCACCAACTCCCGCCTCCCAGCCACGATCGTGCTGATTCCGAGCACCAACAGACTGTTGGTGATCACGGCACCGGCAATGCTCAACACCACCAGGTCGTAAAGGCCGCTTTTCAAGGCCGTCAGGGCGATCGACCAGCTCAGCTGTGATCTGGGCTAGGGGGATCAGGGCGAGGCCGCAAAGCAGGAAATAGGGGAGCTTGAAAGGGCCCGCCGCCTCAGGCGGCACCACAATCGCCACTGCACTCACCAGCAGCAGCAGCTTCCAGCGACCACTCAAAACTTCTCAAATCAGCACCGGGCAAATCCAACCAAAATCAATGGGGGCAGGGGGACTTGAACCCCCACAACGTTGCCGTCTGCGGATTTTAAGTCCGCTGCGTCTACCAATTCCGCCATGCCCCCTTCCTGGCCATCCTAAATTGGTGGCAACAAGAAGGTTTGCCGTGCAGCTGCCCGGGTTTCTACAATCCGTATCGCCAGATCTTTTGCTGGTACTGGTTGCCTATGCCCTGATCGCAGGCGCCTATCTAGTGGCCGTGCCCCTGCTTCTCTACGCCTGGATGATCAAGCGTTGGACGGTGATGGGCAAGCTCGAGCGCTTCGGGGTCTACGGGCTGGTGTTCCTGTTTTTCCCTGGGCTGATCTTGTTTGCTCCCTTCATCAACCTGCGCATGGCAGGTCAGGGCAACGTGCTCTCATGACCAACGGTCGGGCCCTGCTGCTGGCCCTAGGAGTATTTGGCTTGGGCGGCGGCGGTTATTGGATTTTTCAGGCCGGGGGCTTTGAGGGTTTTTCTGCTGGTATCGCCGCCTCTGCCCTGCTGATGGTGCTGGTAATCGCCTGGACGGGCAGCTACCTGTTTCGGGTGGTCACAGGCAAAATGACCTTTATCCAGCAGCGGCGCCAATACCGCGAGGCCTACGACGCCTTCACCACTGAGGCTCTGCAGCGCAAGTTTGACGCCCTCAGCCCCGAAGAGCAGGAGCGACTCCTGCGGGAAACGGGCCAGCTGCCAGAAGCTCCCCAGGGCGAGACATAGGCTCACTGGCCGAAGCCCTTATCGCTGCTGTGTCTGCCGCCCCCACCCAAATCCAGCAGCGTTTCATCTCCCTTCGCCAACAGGGACGTTGCGCCCTGATGCCGTTTTTGATGGCGGGCGATCCGGATCTGGCCCACACCCGGGCCAGCCTGCTGGCCCTGCAGGCCAATGGCGCCGACCTGGTGGAGCTCGGCATTCCCTACAGCGATCCCTTGGCCGATGGACCGGTGATCCAGGCCGCCGCCAGCCGAGCCCTGAAAGCTGGCACCACCCCTGCCGGGGTGCTTGAGATGCTCAGCTCCCTCAAGGGTGAACTGACCATGCCCGTGGTGCTGTTCACCTACAGCAACCCCTTGCTCAACCGCGGCATGGAGGCCTTCTGTGCCGCCGCCGCCGCCGCCGGAGCCGCCGGCTTGGTGGTGCCCGACCTACCCCTTGAGGAGGCCGAGAAACTCTCAGTAATCGCAGCAGCTGCCGGCCTCGATCTGGTGCTGCTAGTGGCACCCACCACACCAGCCGAGCGCATGGGAAGAATCCATCAGGCCAGCCGCGGCTTCACCTACCTGGTGAGCGTCACCGGCGTGACCGGGGTGCGCACAAACCTTGAATCCCGGGTGGGCGATCTGGTGGGCCAGCTCAAGACCCTGGGAGATACGCCAATCGCCGTGGGCTTTGGCATTTCCGGCCCCGAGCAAGCCCGTCAGGTGCGCGACTGGGGCGCCGATGGAGCAATTGTGGGTAGTGCCCTAGTGAAAGTGATGGCGGCCGCCCATGGCCAGCAGGGCGACGTTGCCGCAGCAGCCGGGCGCTTCTGCGCCGAGTTGCGGGCCGGACTCGACGCTTACGCTTAAGCCCCTCATGCTCTTTTCCCCCGCCTGCGAGCGCAACAAAGGGCCGATCCTGGCTGTGCTTAAAGAGTGGTTGCCGGCTCACGCCCAAGTACTTGAGATCGGCTCAGGCAGCGGCCAGCACGCAGCTTTCTTCTGCCAGCAGATCGCAGGCCTTACCTGGCAGACCAGTGAACGCCAAGAGAGCCTCACGGATCTGCAGGCCCAGCTGGAGGCCCTGAGCCCCACGCTGCCAGCCGCCATCGCCCTGGATGTCACGGACGCTGGGCAGTGGCCATGCCAGAGCTTCGATGCTGTATTTAGTGCCAATACGGCTCACATCATGTCGGCCGCGGCCGTAACCCATCTATTAGCCGGAGCCTCGCGGGTGTTGCGGCCTAGCGGGCTGCTGCTGCTCTACGGCCCCTTCCACGACGGCGGCATACACACTGCCGCCAGCAACGCCGCCTTCGACCAGCACCTGCGCAGTCTCGATCCAGCCATGGGGGTGCGTGATGCCATTGAGCTGGTGCAGCAAGCCCAAAACCTCGGTCTCGACCTCCTAGCCGATCTGCCCCTGCCGGCCAACAACCGAATGCTGGTGCTGGAGCGTCCTAAGCCCGCCAGCTGTAGCCAGTAGGCGGCTCAGGCCGCTGAACAGCCGATCGAGGGCCTCAGCTAGATCCGCAGCGTCGAGCAGGCCGTAGCTGAGCCGCAACACCGGCCCAGCGTCGCTTGAATCCAGCCCGAAGCTGCCGCCGCTCAGGGTCGCCACCCGGTGCTCGAGCACCAGCCGCCGCATCAGCGTGTCCGCATCGAACGGCAACGGCACAGCAACTTGCAGCAGGGCGTAGAAGGCCCCATCGGGCTTGGCCAGCAAGCGCACCGGCAAGCCCTGGGCCTGCTGCTCTGCCACGGCAGCCAGCAGCTGCAGGCGCAGCTTCGCCAGGGCTGCGATCCGGGGCGCGCACCAGGCCGGACCGGCAGCTAGAGCGGCACGGGCGGCGTGCTGGGTGAGTCGGGGCGGACAGATCAGCACCGTGTCCTGCACCTTCAACAAGGAAGGCAGCAGCGCCTGCGGTACGGCCATGTAGCCCAACCGCCAGCCCGCCAGGCCATAGGCCTTCGAGAGCGAGTGCAGCGACACGGTGTGGGCGGCGCTGCCCGGCAGGGAACCGGCGCTCCAGTGGGGCTCCTCGCCGTAAACGAACTGCTCGTAGGCCTCATCGCTGATGTGAAACAGGCCGTGCAACGCACAGAGCTGGTTGATCGCCGCCAACACCTGGGCCGGAATCACCACGCCACTGGGGTTATTTGGCGACACGGTGACGATGGCCCTGGTGCGCGGGGTGATTGCCGCCGCCAGCCGCTCTGGATCGGGTATCAGGCCCGCCTGCACCGGGACTGGCACCGCACCGGCCAGCTGCACCGCCATCACGTGGTTGAAATAAAAGGGCACAGGCAGGATCACCTCGCTGGGTTCCCCTGGGGGACCCGCTGCGATCACTTGTGCTACCGCGTTGAAAGCCATGTTGCTGCCGGCTGTGACCAGCAGCTCAGCCCCTATGAGATCGAGGTCGTTCTGGTTGGTGAGCTTGGCGGTGATTGCCGCCAACAGCTCTGGATCACCCAGGAGTGGCCCATAACGGTGCAGGGCTGGCCCCCCGGCAGCCAGAGCCTCGGCGACGGCAAGGGCTACGCCCGGTGGCGGATCCCAGCCCACCATTCCCTGGGCCAGCGACAGGGTGCCTGGGGTCTGATGCACCAGGGCAGCCAGCTCAGGAATGATTGGACTTAATACCTTCGCCAACCTCTGGCTTGGGCCCGGCAAGGGGTAAGCGGGATCGCTCACTGCCCTAATGGTCAAGGGTTGTATTTGGCAGTTGACTGCTTAACGCAGGTCGCCTTGGCCTGATCCAAGCTTTGGCCTTTGCCGTAGCCGTCGGCAATGCAGCCACAGGTCTCGTTGACCATGCCAGCAGGTGGTGTTTTGCCTGCCTTCTTGAATTCATCCTGCATCGCAGTGGAGCATTTGCCAACGATGATCTGCTTGATCATGTTGGCTTGGGCAGGAGCCGCGAAAAAGGCAGCGCTAGCAAGAACGAGACAGGAGCGAAGCACGTTTATTTGGAAACTTGTCGAACCCTTCTTAACACCATTGATCGGCACCCAGAAAGCCGGTAACCCCGTAATGTCAGGCCCCGATCACTCCCAACACCATGCGCTTCGTGCTCTGGGGTACCTACTGCGATGACGCCCTCGAAAAGCGCGGCCCCTATCGGGAAGAGCACCTGGCCGGACTGCAGGACCTTAAGGACGCCGGCACCCTGATCACCCTGGGACCCACCGAAGGCAGCACCCATGTGTTCGGGATCTACGAGGCCGACAGCAAAGAGAAGGTTGAAGCCCTGGTTAAGGCAGATGTCTACTGGCGCAATGGCATCTGGACTGAGGTGCAGGTGTATCCCTGGATCCAGGCCTTCTGAAGCAAGTTCAGACCTTGGGCCAATCCAGCTGGGCCTGCTGCCACACGTAGCCCGCCACCGCCTCTGCTCCCCCTTCCCCAAGCACGGCTGCATAACCAGACATCTGGCCCTGGCCGGCGGCGGCAATTACGGCGATCCGCTCCGGACCATCGATGCCATTTCGCTCCAGGGCAGCCAGGTGCAAGTTTTTGCCGCGGCGAATGATGTTGCCACCATTTACGTGGCAGCCAGCGCAATGGTTGTCAAACAGCTCAGCCCCATCGGCCGCAGGGGCAGCCCAAACCGGGCCAGCACTTATTACCAGCGCCGCCATCACAACGGCAAACCATCTCAACCTGGCCAACCCCAACCCCCGCAACAACTTCTGCAGCATCTTGGCAATCTTGCTATTGATGATTCCAGTGTGCCGATGATTCCAGTGTGCGCCTGCAGGCGCTAAACAGGGTCCTACGCCGCCACCTGGGTCCTGGCTAACCCCTTGCCACCCGTCACCCTGCTGCACAGCGCCGACTGGCAGATCGGCAAGCCCTATGCCCGGGTCAGCGATCCAGACAAACGCGCCCTGCTGCGCCAGGTGCGGCTCCAGGCAATCGGCCGTATCGCAACCCACGCCGCCGTCACAGCAGCTGACTTGGTAGTGGTAGCTGGGGATCTGTTCGACTCACCCACGCCTGGTGCAGCGGATGTGAGTGCCGTGTGTGCCGCCATCGGCACGATCCCTTGTGCCGTGCTGGTGATCCCCGGCAACCACGACCACGGTGCCCCAGGCAGCGTGTGGCATACGCCCTATTTCCAGGCGGAGCAGGGGCGCCGCGCCGCCAACCTGCAGGTGTTGCTGGAGGCCACACCCATCGAACTGGAGAGAGTGGTAGTGCTGCCCTGTCCGCTCCTGCGTCGCACTGATGCAAGCGATCCCTGCGGCTGGCTCAACGGCCTCAACTGGACTGAGCTGCCTAAAAACAAGCCCAGGTTGGTGCTCGCCCATGGCTCGGTTCACGGCTTTGGTGCCACCGACCTTGATGCCGCTGGCGAGCCAGACGACGACAACCCCGGCGATGCCAGCAACCGGCTGCGGCTGGAGGGGGCCTGGTTGGAGCATGTTGACTATGTGGCCTTAGGCGACTGGCACGGCCTCAAACGGGTATCAGAGAAGGTTTGGTATAGCGGCACCCCCGAAGCAGATCGCTTTCCCCGCAGCGCCGACTACCGCTGCGGCCAGGTGTTGCAGGTGCAGCTTGGGCGGGGCGTGGTGCCCCAGGTGAGCCCCTTGGCCACCGGAGCGCTTAGCTGGCATCCCCTGCGCATCCAACTGCAGCAAGACAGCGACCTTGAGCGACTCGAGGCCCAGCTGGAACGCCTGCTTGGCGGGCGCATCGGCAGCGACCTGCTGCTGCTGGAGATGGGCGGCAGCCTCAGCCTGGCTGGCCATCGCCGCTACGTGGAACTGCTGGAGCGCCTGGATGCCCAGCTGCTGCGCCTGAAGCTGCGTGGACGCTGTGAAGCGGCGCCCGGAGATGCCGAACTAGCCGAGCTCACCCAGCGCCCCGGCGATCCCCTGGTTGCCCGGGTTGCCCAAGAGCTGCATCGCTGTCTTAAGGCCCCTGGCGACGCCGACCCCACGGTGGTGCGTCTAGCCCTCAGCGAGCTGCACCAAACCGTGGCCCAGTTGCAGGGGTAAACATGCGCCTGCTCCACACCACCCTGCGCCAGGTGCGCCTGCACCAGCAGCTCGAGCTCCAGTTCGATCCCCGCTTCACCCTGCTGGGCGGCCCCAATGAGGCGGGCAAGAGCACGGTCGTGGAGGCCCTGCACAAGGTGCTGTTCCTGAAGGCCACTGCCACGGGCCGGGCGGTAGACGAAATGCGCTCCCGCCTGCACAGCGGCCTGCCGGAGGTGGAGCTGGGCTTTGAGGCGGCCGGCGCCCGTTGGGAGCTACGCAAGCGCTTTTCCGGGGCAAGTGGCACCTGCCAGCTCAGCAGCGATGCTGGCCTGGCCCTGCGGGGGGCGGCGGCGGAGGAGCAGCTGGCCCGTCTACTGGGAGTGGATGGGCCAATCGAGGGCAGGCGCCACAGTCAGTTGCCGCTGCGCTGGGCCCACCTCTGGGTGCGCCAGGGGGAGGCCGGCACCAACCTGCTGGGCAGCCCCAGCGAGGCCTACGACGTTGAACAGCTGGTACAGCAACTGCAGCAGCGGGGCGCGGCGGCCGCAGCCCTGGAATCCCCCCTCGACCGCCTGGTAAGCGAGCAGCTGCAGGCGCGGCTCGACCAGCAGTTCACGGCCACAGGCAAGGTGAAAGCCGGCTCCCCCCTGGCCGCGGCCCGCCAGCGCTGCTCAAGCGCCCTACTGAACCTGGAGCAGGCCCAATCGCTCCAAGCTGAGCTGGAAGCGGCCATGGAGCAGCTGCGCCAAATAGGTCAAAGGTTGCAGCTGATCGAAGCCCAGGAGCGACCGCAGCTGCAGCGAGCTCTCCAGCTGGAGGCCCAGGTGCGGCTGCGGCGAGCCCAGATCGAACCCCAGCGCCAGCAACTGAGCAATCTTGAACAGGGCCTATCGCAGCTGCAAGCGGTACAGCAGCAGCTGGGCGAACTAGGAGCGCAGCAGCAGGACTGGCAGCTGCAACGCGCCAGCCGGCAACAGCAAAACCGCAGCTTGGAAGCCAATTGCCAAAGCTCAGAGCAGGCCTGCCAGAAGCTGAAAAACAAGCAGCAGCAACAGGTCGAGCGTCTAGAGCTGGCCCAGCAACTGCTCGATCTAGCCAACCTCGAGCGGGAAGGTCAGCAGCTCCTAGAGCATCAACAGCAATTTCAGCGGCTCCAGCTCCAGGCGGAACAGTGCAAGCAGAGCCTTGCCCAGCTGGCCCCGATCGATGCCGCCGCTGTGAAGGCCCTGCGGCAGGCCGAACAGCAATGGGCCCAGGCCGAAGCCCGCAGCCAGGCCATGGCGACAGCGATCTGTTTGATTGAGGCGGATAAGCCCGTAAGCCTCGCCGGCCAGCCCCTAACCCCTGGAGAAACGGTTCAGCTCAATGGCAGCGCCGAGCTGGCGGTGGGCTGCGGGGTAAGGCTGCGAATCAGCCCTGGGGGAGGGGAGGCGACCGCCCAAGCTGCGGCTGCCCTGCAGCACAGCGGTGCGGCCCTGCGCGAGCTGCAGAGCTCAATTGGCGTGGCCAACAGCGAAGCGGCAGAAGTGATTGCCCAGCAGCGCCAGGCCCTGGAGCTCGAGCTGGCCAACCTGCGCCAAGCGGCCAGCGCCATCCCCTGGAGTCGATTGGAAGAGCAGATCGCCGCCCTTGAGCCGAGGCGTCAGCGCCTGCTCAGCCGGCTGGCACACCATCAATTGCAGCGCCAGAGCCTGGCCGAAAGCGGCGAGCTGCCCCAGGGGCGCGCGGAGCTCGAGGCCTGGATCGAGGAGCTGCGGCGACAAGCCAATGAGCTCAGTCAAAAGCAGCAGCAGGCCGAAGCCGAGCGCACAAGCTGGCGCCAGCAGCTGGAGCAGCAGCACGGAAGCAGCCAGGAGCTGGAGCGAAACCTCGAGCAACTCACGGGCTCCCTGAGCACCTTGGCGGAACGCCAACTAGCCCTACAAGCCAGTCACGGTGATGCGCAGCAACTAACTGATGCGGTGAACAGCAGCCGCCAGGCCCTGCTCATCCAAGAGGCGGAGTTGTCTGCCCTGGATAACGAACTGCTCGACAAGCTGCCAGCTGGCGGCGCCATCGAGCAGCGCCTACGCCTGCTAGATAGCGAGAAAGACGCCCTGCTCACCAGCCGCGGCCAAAACGAGCAACGCTGCCTCACTCTTAGCTCGGATGATCCAGCGGCATTAGTGGAACATCGCCAGGCCGCCTGGGAGTCGGCCCAGGCAGATATGGAGGCGCTGGAGCTCCAAACCCAGGCATTGCAGATGTTGCAGAACCTGTTTCACCAGACCCGCCAGGATTTCTCCCAGCGCTACAGCGAACCGCTGGAGCAGGCCATTGGGCCCTACCTCCACTACCTGCAAAGCGGCAGGCACCAGGCAAGCCTGGACTTTGACCCCAAAAGTGGGTTTGGCAATTTCGAACTTCAGCAGGGCCAACACCGCTTTGGCTTCGAGCAGCTAAGTGGAGGCATGCGCGAACAATTAGCCGCCGCCCTGCGCTTGGCCATAGCGGAGGTGCTCCAACCCGCCTACGACGATTGCCTGCCGTTGATATTCGACGACGCCTTTGCCAACAGCGATCAACAGCGCCTGCAAGCGCTGCAGCAGATGCTGCGCCGAGGGGCCAACCACGGCATGCAACTGATCCTGCTGTCCTGCAACCCGAATGACTATCAGGCGCTGGCTGCCGAGCTTGGCAGTGAAATCGCCCTAGCCGCCTGACCAGAGAGTCGTGGGCGGCAAGACAAAAAAAACCCCGGACCAGCCGGGGGAAACAATTAACAGATGCTTAAGCAGCGTCAAATGGGGACGCGGCTATCACTCTTCGTCTTCGTCGGTGGCACCGGCGGGAATCAGACGAATCTGCTTGCGGCCGAGCTTGATCTCGAACTCATCGCCGGGCTTGAGATCAAGCAGTGCCGTGTAGGCCTTGCCGATCAGCAGGTTGCCATTGCCTTGCACGGTAGCGATGTAGCTGAGTTTGCGGCCGCCCTTGCCAACCTTGCCAGCACCGCCAAGCTCAACGCCCTTGGCTTCAAGCAGGGCCTCATAGAAGGCAGTGAAATTAAGGCGCTCGCCGCCGTCCTTCTTATTGGAGACATAGCCGCAGGCCCGGACGATCTCCGACTTACCCACATCGCCAAGCTCTTTGACCTTGGCAAGCAGTTCTGATCCTGTGAGCATCGATTTAGGGGATTGGTGGGTGAATTGGCGGGGCTTAAGAGGTTTGCCCCTGGGAATTACATTCAGAATTTACACCATTAACTGCAGCTGCCAAGCTTTGCCAGGCAATTCAATGCCTAAACATTCAGCCCATTTCGATGCTGGCTGGCAGCGGTGATAGAAAGCAGGCTGAACCCAGCAACGGGATGGAAAACCTGCGGGTGCTGCATCCCGTCGATCTCGATCAAGTAGCAGCGGTGTATCACGACGCCGTGATCAGCCAGGCCAAAGGCCTTTATAGCCAAGCTCAGATTGCGGCATGGGCCAGCCATGCCCACACCAGCAATGCTGTTCGCGAAGCCCTGCATAGGGGCTATGGCCTAGCCAGCTGCGCAGCCAACAACCAAAATATTATTGAAGCTTTTGGGGTGCTTGATCCGCCGCAACGGCTATCGCTTCTATATTGCCGCGGCAGGGCCTCCCGGCAGGGAAGGGGCCGCCTAATCCTGCAGTCCCTTGAAAGCCACGCCTGGCAACAGGGGGGCCGCCAGTTGCACACCGAGGCGAGCCAGCTTTCCAAGCCGCTTTTGCTCCAGCTCGGCTGGCAGATCGAGGCCGAAGAGAAGGTGATATTTGCTGGGGAATCCTTCCAGCGATGGCGGATGATCAAAGACCTGAGCCAGCAAAACGAAAGGGGCCGCGATGGCTGAAGCCCAATTGCAGCAATTTCTCGAGAAGGTACGCCAGCTGAATGCCTTCGTGGCCCTCAGCGAGGCCGAGCCATCCCTGCGCCAGGCCCTGCGGGACTGCAGCAATCACCACGGGGTGGTGGAACTAGCCCGCAGCCGGGGCTTCGAGATCGGTCGGCGCTGGGGTGAAACCGATTCCCCCCGCCAACCTGAAACCAATCTCCTAGCTACTCCCTGCCCTCTTAAGGGACAGGAAATCAGTGTCGTTTTAATGGATCAAAAAAACTGGCGACTTGAGCGGATCCACTCCTGCCTAGCAGCCAGTCCTGAGGGTTTTTGGTACGACCAAGAGGAACACGAGTGGGTAACCCTGCTCCAGGGCAGCGCCGTACTTGAGCTCGACGGTGAGACGGTGCCTGTAGATCTCTGCCGAGGTGACAGCCTGCTGATTCCAGCCCACCGGCGGCACAGGCTGCTCGCTACGGATCCTGCTCCGGGGACCGTATGGCTGGCCCTGTTCTGGCGGGAGGCTGGCGAATGTTGACGCCGCGAACCAGCCAGAACGCCGCCGCTAGGGCGAGCACCGCAATACCTAGCCCGCCGAGAAGCTCGGGTTTGTTTTCGGCCCCGGGGGGCAGCACGATCACCTTGCGAGCTACAGCGGTCATGGCTGTTAGCAACACCAGCTCGATCTGCACCACATGACGGCGCAGATAGGAGGTCACGTTTTGGAGCACCTCCACCGCAATTAGCAGGGTGAGCAGATCGCCCAAGACCGCATTGATCTTGCTACTGAGCCAGGGCGTATCGGGCTGGAGCACAGCCGCGGTTACACCGATCATTAACTGCACGGTGCCAGCTACCAACACCACCAGCAACACGAGGCCAAGCAGCTTGGCCAGAGATTGCTCGCTGCGATCGATCAGCTGGAGATAGGTGGCGTCTTGCCAGAGCCGGCGCAGTTTTTTGATCACAGTCGCCAATTAATTCTTGAACTGCTCATAGATAGGTCGGGCTTGGGTGTCGCTGGGGGGGGTTTCCAGCTGGGTGTCACAAGTGATGGATCCATCCGCTGCTGTGACGCAATTTTTGGGCTTGACCTTGGTGGATGGCCCCACGGAGCTGCCAGGGCCCAAAAGAAAACTTTCCGCCTGGGCAAAGACCGGAGCCACGGTGAGCAAGGTGCTGGCGGCAAGGATTGCCAAAGAAACGCCTGGGAGCTGCATCGAAGCAATAGCTGTTATTTCCCCACTCTGAACGGCCAAGCTCAGGTTTGCTGGTCTTGGCGAATTTCCTGCAACAGCAGATCTAGCTGCCCCAGCGAAGCCTCCAACCCCAGCCGACCCGCACCCTCGCTCTGGCCCGCTCCATCTTCGTTTTGCCAGAGCTCCTCAACGCCACACAGCTGCTGGGCGAGGCCAGGCAACCCGTCGCGGTTGTGAGTGCGTTGCAGCACCTCAAGCAGGACGGGCATCCGAATCGAAGCAGCTTGCAGAGCGCGCCTGAGATCCGCCTGGGTGCGTCCGGTGTGGCGCAGCCAGTCTTTGAGAAAGCTCTGCAGATCATCGAGCTCTGCATCTGTGAGGCTGGCCATCGCTATCAGCGGTTCAGGGGAAACCATTGATCCAGTCTGCGCTGGGCCCGCAACTGCACCGCCGGAGTGCGATGGCGACTGCACAAACCAAGCAACGCCGTAACGGCCACAAGATCGTCGCTGAAGCCCGCCGCCGGAATGAAATCTGGAATCAGATCTAGGGGCACCAGCAGGTAGGTGAGCGCGGCCAGCACGGTGAGCTTGGCTGGTGCAGGGGTCTGGGGGTCAAGCAACAGCTCCAGACATTCCAGGGCCGGCCTGGCCAGGGTGCGGCCAGCTCGGCGCAACAACTTGAGCAACACCACCTCATTCACCTCGGTGCTCTCCAGCACCTGGGCATCAACGACGGGAGCATCCGTTGCGGAAGCATCCACTGAGGTCGGATCTACAAACACGGTCACGGCAGCACTGCAGCCAACCTGCTTATTCAAGGAGCAAACGACAGCTACTCGGCTTCCACCAAACCGCTATCGATGCCGGTTTTCCGCAATTTGCGCAGGGCCCGCTGCAGCACCTGGCGGCAATATTCCCTACTGCAATCGAGCTGGCGGGCCACTTCAGCCAGGGTCCGCCATTCGTGGCTGCTATCGAGACCGAAGCGCTGCATCACCACCGTGAGCTCCTTGGGGGTGAGGTTGGCGCATTCGAGCAGGGTCCACACCGCGGCCGTGCGCTCGGCAAGCTCAACGCGCTCCATCGGGGGCAGCTCCGGGCTGGGCAACACATCAACCAGCTCAAAGGGATCAGACTTCGATTTCACCACCCCCTGCAGGCTCACGGTGATGCTGCGTAGTTCGCAGCCCAGCAAATCATCCACTGCCGCCTGGGGCAGATGCATCATCTGGGCCAACTGGGCTGGCCTAGGTGCAACTCCGTTGGCCTGGAGATAGCGAGCTTTGGCAGCCCGCAATTTTGTGAGCTTTTCATTCACATTGACGGGAATGCGAATGGTGCGGCTCTGGGTGGATAGGGCGCGGGTTAGACCCTGTCGAATCCACCAATAGGCGTAAGTACTAAAGCGATGCCCGCGGCTGGGATCGTATTTCTCCACGGCGCGAGTGAGACCAAGGGTGCCCTCCTGGATTAGGTCCAGCAGCTCTAGGCCCTTGTTCTGGTAGCGCTTGGCCAGGTTGACCACCAGCCGCAGGTTGGCCGTGATCATTTGATTTTTGGCCTGCTCACCGGTCTTGAGGGTGCAGCGCTCCAGATCATTGAAGTCGCAAGCAGGTCCCGAGCCACCGGCATCACGGCAGCGCTCCTGCAAAAGGGCCATGGCCTGCACCTTGCGACCCAAGGTGAGCTCCTGCTCGGGTGTCAACAACTGATGACGGCCAATTTCACCTAAAAAGACGCTCAAGGAGCTCGCCATGGATCACCCAAGCAGTGAATTGAACCTAAGGGCAATCAGCAAGCACAAACGGACTAACAGAAAAGCTTCCGACTTTCAAAATTCCATCGCAATTCCCGTGCTTGTTCAACTTTCACAATGGCTGCTGATTTCAGCTCCCTGTTGAGCAGGGCAGCAGGCCAGCTGACTGGCCGGTTACGGTTGCCAAGATTTGCCTACTACAAATGCCTGGCTTGGCTGCCATCCCCCCTGAAGTGCTCTCCCGCGCTGGGGTGGCCTACGTGCACTACGTGAGCTTCATGCTCTGTTTTGGCGCCTTGGTGCTGGAGCGGCGCTTGATCAAGCCAAATCCAAACAAGGCCGATGCCACCTTGATGGTGATCACCGATGTGGTGTATGGACTGGCAGCCCTTGCCCTGCTGGTGAGCGGGATTCTGCGGGTTCTGTACTTCGGCCAGGGAAGCGAGTTTTATACGGAGAACCCCCTGTTCTGGTGGAAGGTTGGGCTCTATCTAGGGGTGGGAGGGCTGTCGCTGTACCCCACCATCACCTACATCCTCTGGGCTATCCCGCTGCGCAAGGGCGAGCTGCCCCAAGTAAGCGAAGCTCTCGCCACCCGTCTGGGCTGGATTCTCAATATCGAGTTGGTGGGCTTTGCCCTTGTGCCCCTACTAGCCACCTTGATGGCCCGCGGCGTCGGCCTGCCTGCCTGATGCTGCGGCGATTAAGCCGGCGATTAAATCGAGCGAGTTTGCCGGCTTGCGGCCTGGTGCTTGCTCTGGCCCTTTTTCCAGCCAGGGCATTAACAGCCGAAGCAGCTGGGGGTGATTACCGCCAGCGGCTGGTTCCCACACCCCACGGCTGGCCCAAGCGTCAAAGCTGGTGCGTGTGGATCGAGCCCGCCGCAGCCGACGGGCCTGCCGCGCGCTGGGATCAGCTTTGGCTGCAAGCCGTGGAAGCGGCGCTGGCAAGCTGGGCTGAATTGGTCACGATTCACCGCAGCGAAAGCAGGGAATCGGCCCAAGTACAGATATTGAGGCGCCGGCCACCTCTGCAGCGGGGCCGGGCCAGCCATGGCCGAGCCGAGCTAGCTCTGGCGACGAACAAGCCAGGCGACCCCCCCAAAATCGAACCGCGAGTACTGGTGAGCATCAGCCCTGGGCAGCGACCGGACGCCATCCAGGCCACGGCCCTGCACGAACTTGGCCACGCCTTCGGAATGTGGGGACACAGTGATCAGCCCCAAGACGCCATGGCGGGCGTGCCCGGGCCAACCCCCGTGCTGCAACTCACGGCCCGGGATCGGGCCACTTTTATGTGGCTGCAACAGCAGCCCGGCCTACCGGGCAGTGACGCAACTGCAGCCGGGGACCAGGTCGGCTGCCATTAATTGCGCAATGTTGCGCATTGTCAAGTTGTCTGATGATCCAACGAATCTTTTAAAGAGCGCTTGAAAAAACTTATACGTTGCTCGCCTTGAGGATTTTTCACCCCTGTGCCCTTGCCCGTTCTGGCCACCAAGCCACTCACCAACAGCGCTCGTGTCAGCAGCTTTCTGGCCGCCGGTGAGGAAAGCCCCCGCCAGATCGACACCACTTGCCTGGTGCGGGATCCGGCAGCCACCGATGCTGTGATTGAGCAGGCCTACCGTCAGATCTACTTTCACGCCTTCAAAGTGGACCGTGATGCGGTGCTGGAATCCCAGCTGCGCTCAGGCCAGATCAGCACCCGCGACTTCATCCGCCAACTCCTGCTCTCGGAGAAGTTTCAGAGGGATTTTTACCGCTGCAATAGCAATTACAGGGTGGTGGAACAGGTGGTGGGTCGGGTATTTGGCCGACCGGTGCATGGCCAAGCTGAACAGATCGCCTGGTCGATCGTGATCGCCGAGCAGGGGCTGCCCAAGTTTGTTGACGCGCTACTGAATTCAGACGAATACCGCGACAACTTCGGCGACAACCTGGTGCCTTTTCAGCGCTCGCGGGTACTTCCCGGCCAGGCCGTAGGCACCATGCCCTTCAACCAGCAAGCCCCCCGCTACGACTCCTACTGGCGTGAGGCGATGGCCAGGCGCGCACCCGCTGGAGGATTAAATCCCTGGACAGACGGCGGCGGCTGGGCCCGCCCAGCCTGGCTGGAAGGCCAGCCCACACCAAGGGTCCAAGCTGTCTGGCAATACACCGTGGCAACTGGAGGCTTCGTGCTCACCGGCCTGGTGATCTGGATTGCTGCGGCCATGCTCAGCACAGGCTGAGGCGGCCCTCAGTCCCGCCGGGGCGCGCCGCGGCGGGCGGCCAGTACCTGCTGCACCTGTCGCCAGCTGACTCCGTGGTGAGCAAGCGCCACCTGCAAGTGGAAAACGATGTCGGCGGCTTCGCCTGCGATCTCCTCGCCGTTGTCGTCCTTGCAGGCCATCACGAATTCGGCGCTCTCCTCCCCGATCTTCTTGAGGATGCGGTTGTCGCCCCCCTCCAACAATTTGTTGGTGTAGCTGCCGGGCTCGGGAAGGTCGCGGCGCCCTTCGATCACCCGCATCAGTTCGGTGCAGACATCTGCCGGCGGCTGAGCGGCCGATGCCCCCCCGGCCGTGGGCTCGGGACCGTTGTCGTAGAAGCAGCTGCGGGCACCGGTGTGGCAGGCCACATCGCCGCTCTGCTCAATGCTGAGCAGCAGCACGTCGGCGTCACAGTCGTAGCGCAGGCCCTTGAGCTGCTGGATATGGCCGCTGGTGGCCCCCTTGTGCCATAGCTCCTGGCGCGAGCGGCTCCAGTAGTGCACCTCGCCGCTGGCCAGGGTGTGCTCGATGGCCTCGCGGTTCATCCAGGCCACCATCAACACGGCGCCATCGAGCCAGTCCTGGGCGACCGCGGGGATCAAACCAGCTTCGTTGAAGCGCAATGCCCCAATGAATTGAGGGTCTGGGGGCTGAAATACTGCTGACAAGGCCCTTGCGCTGCTGCTGTCCCGATCCTCACCCATGCCCACTCCGGCCTACAGCTGCAGTAAAACTTTCAGCGGTTATCCCTGTTGCCATCGCCAATGGCGCCACCAGGGCCACTGCCGCTTCGTGCATGGCTACAGCCGCAGTTTTAGCTTCTGGTTTCGGGCCACTGAACTCGACGACTGTGGCTTTGTGGTGGATTTCTCCAGCCTGAAACAGCTCGAAGCCCGGCTGGCAGATCAATTCGACCACACCTTTCTGGCCAATGCCGATGACCCCCTCCTCTCCACCTGGCGCCAGCTGCACGACCAGGGCGCCCTCGACCTGAGGGTGATGGCCAATGTGGGCATGGAGGCCAGCGCCGAGCTGGTTTGGGGCTGGGCCAACGAACTGCTGCACGGCCGCGACAGTGGCCGCAGCTGCTGCTGGAAGGTGGAGGCGAGGGAAAACGAGAAGAATGCCGCTTGTTTTGAAGCCCTGCCGGGGTGGTTCAAAACCTGATATCTGACAAGTAATGAGTGGGCCCGGGGCGTGAGGCTTCAAAATTGGCCCTCTATGCATTAGCACCGCCCGATGGACCGATCCCTCCTCCTACTAACCGCTGCCCTGTTGCTGCCCACTACTGCCCTGGCTGAGCCCACAGGGAGTAGTGGTGGAGTGCAGGCGCTGTACCCCACTAAAGCCGCGGCCGAAAAAGCAGCCAAGCATTTCCACTGCACTGGAGCGCACCAGATGGGCGATCAATGGATGCCCTGCGCCAAACACGCCGATGGCTCTGGCAGCCATACGCCGGCCCACTGATGGCGAAGTGCGGCGACAAACCCAAACTGCTGGCCATCGGCATCGCCCCCCTGGGCATCATCTCGATCGGCATCGTGCCAATGGGGGTAGTGAGCATTGGGGTGGTGCCGATGGGCGTGCTGAGCCTCGGTGCCGTGGGCATGGGGGTGATCAATATCTGCGTGGTGGGCATGGGCATCGTGGTGGCTGGCGTCAACGTGATGGGCATCTGGAACGCCGGAACTAGCTCCCCCCACCAGCACCACCAAGCGGCAACCGGGACCCATTCCCCAAACCTCTACGCCTACCCAAGCAAGCAGGAAGCCCTGATCAAAGCCAAACAGCTGGGCTGCAACGGCGTCCATGCGATGGGTTCGCTGTGGATGCCCTGCGCCACCCATCCCGAGCTCGAGCCACCCCCAGCTGCGCAAAGCCGAAGACCCTGAATCAGCATTCATGATGTCGATCCCTGCGGATTGCTCTTGGCACAGCTGGCCACCGCCTGGGCGATTTTTCAGGGTCTGCTGCTCGAAGCCCTGCCGTTTCTGCTGATTGGCGTCGGTATCGCCAGCCTGGCCCGCTGGCTGGCGCCTGGAGGTGCCTGGCTGCGGCAGTTGCCCGCCCACCCCCTGCTCGGGCCCCTCACCGGTGCCGCCCTTGGCTTTGCCCTACCCGCTTGTGAATGCGGCAACGTGCCGGTGGCACGGCGGCTGCTGGCCGGTGGTGCCCCGGTTGGCACGGCGCTGGGCTTTTTGTTTGCCGCGCCGGTGCTGAATCCAATCGTGCTGGCCAGCACCTGGGCCGCCTTCCCCAACCAGCCCTGGCTGCTGGCGGCCCGCCCCGGAGCAGCCCTGCTGCTGGCGGTGCTGCTGGCCACGGTGCTGCGCCTGCTGCCCGAGGCCGAATTACTAGATCCAGTGCTGCTCGAAGAACGGCGGCTGAGCCAGCCCTTGGCCCAGGTTGGGCTGCTGGAGCGTCGCAGCGGGCTTGTGGGTGCCATCGGCGCCAAGGTGCAGCCCGTCCAGGTGGCGCGGCCTTCCTTGCAGGAGGTGCTCCAGCACGGCAGCAGCGAATTTCTCGATCTGGCCGCCCTGCTGGTGCTGGGTTGTGCCATCGCCGCCACAGTGCAAACCTTGCTGCCGCGCAACTGGCTGCTGGCGGTGGGGGGAGCACCAACCATCTCTGTGCTGAGCCTGATGCTGCTGGCGGTGGTGGTTTCGGTTTGCTCCAGCGTTGATGCCTTCCTCGCCCTGGGCTTCGCTGCCCAGGTCTCCCCGGGAGCGCTGCTGGCCTTTCTGGTGCTGGGCCCGGTGGTCGACCTGAAGCTGCTGGGACTGTTCCGGGTGCTGTTTAAGCCCAAGGCCATCGCCCTCACCAGTGCCGCCGCAGCGGTGGCCGTGCTGGTGCTGGGGCAATGGGTCAATTTGCTGCTGCTGTGATGCGCGCCTTCGCTCTGGGGCTGTGGGGAGCCGCGCTGCTGCAAAGCAGCCTCAGCGGCAGGCTGGATCTCTTGCTCAGCGGCGTTTTCCACCCACTGGTGGCGCTGAGCGGTGTGGCATTGCTGCTGCTGGCGGGCCTGCTGCTGGCTGAACCGGCGCTAAGGCGCCAGGAAAGCCCAGCTCCATCGCGACGCCAAGCCATCCCCAAAACCTGGTGGCTGAGCGCCGCAGTGGCTTTGCTGGTGTTGGCGATTCCCCCCAACCCCTCCTTCAGCACCCTGGCCGCCAACCGGCCCGCCGAGCTGGGCGATGAGACTGAGCTGAGCTTCGTGCTGCCGCCAGCCCAGCGCAGCCTCACCGATTGGGTGCGCTTGCTACGCAGCCAACCCGACCCCAGCCTCTACGCGGGTGATCCCGTGCGGATCAGCGGCTTTGTCTTGCCCCAGCCGGGTGAGCCCCCCCAGCTGGCCAGGCTGCTGGTGCGCTGTTGCCTCGCCGATGCCACCCCGGTGGGCCTGCCGGTGCGCTGGCCGGCGGGCCGGCAGCCCCGGGCGGATCAATGGCTGGCGGTGGAAGGCACCATGGCTATTGAAGAACGCAACGGCCAGGACCGCAGCGTGGTGGTAGCGCAGCGAATTACTCCGATTGCCCGGCCCAAGCGACCCCTGGAACCATGACGGCAACGGGGCAACGGATCACGTTGGTGCTGGCGGCAGGAGTCGCCCTGGCCTTGCTGCAGCAACAACTACTGCTACGACGCCCCCCACGACTGCTGGAACTGGAGTCAAGCAGCGCCAGCTCCGGTCCAGCAGCCCTGGACCTGCGCTTCAGCCGACCGATGCGCAGATCCAGCCTGGTGGGCTCCAGCAGCCTGCAACCCCAGCTGGCCTGGACGTGGCTGGGGGAAAGCAACCCCCTGCGCCTGCTGCTGCTTCCAGGCCAAACCATCCCCGGACCATTGCGATTGCTGCTGGCAGGGGTCGACCGCCGCAACCTGCCCCTGGGCCGCCAGCAGTGGCTCTGGGACCCCCGGCCGCGCTTGCTGGCGGTGGTGCCCGTGGCCGGCGGCGAACAGCTGCAGCTGCAACGAAGCGATGGCAGCTGGCAGGCGCTAACCCCGGTGTGGCCGCAGCTGGCCCAAGTGCAGCCCCTCGGCAACGGGGCCGGTGTGGCCGTGCTCAGTGGTGATGGCATGGGCAGCCACCGTCTCTGGCTGCTGCCGCTGCAGCAACACAACCTGGTGCGCGAACCGCAGCGCCTCTCCGAACCGGTGGCGGGTGGGCTTCAACCCCTAGACGACGCAGCCCTGCTGTTTGCCCACCTGAGCAGCAACCGACGCGGCGACCTGCTGGTGCAATCGTCCACCACCGCCCTGGATCCGGGGAGCACCAGTGTGCGTACCGCCCAGGGGCGCCAATGGCCCCTGCACCACTCTGCTTCTGGCCCCATGCAGCTGCTCCCCGAGGGAGGCGGAGTGGTGGTGCCTGAGCTTGAAGGCCTCACCCTGCACAACCTGCCGGGCCAACCCCTCCGGCGCCAGCTGCTGCCTGGCAGTAGGGAGCTCAGCAGTTTCTGCCCCGTGAGCGGCCGCGCCCTGCTGGTGAGGCACTGGCCCGACTACCGGCGCTCCCTAGAGCTGGTGGAGCCGGGTCAACCGCCGCGGCAGCTTTGGATCGGCAGCGAAGCCGTCCTGGCCAGCGCCTGCGACCGGGGTGGGGATCGGGTCTGGCTGGTAGTGAGCAACTGGGCGCAGGGATCCCAGCCCCTGATGCTGGCCCTCGATCGCCGCGGCCAACTGCTCAAGCAACGCTCCTTGAAGGGCTGGGAGGTGGAGCCGGGAGCGCCGATGTTGTTTGATCCCACCCGCCAGCAGCTGCTGCTCACCCTGCGCTCAGGCAGCCACGCCAAGCCGGTGCTGGTGGATGGCAGCAGCCTTAGCCTGCAACCCCTGGCCAAGCCGGTGCGCCTGGCGCTGTGGCTACCCGCTGGCTGATGGGCGCCGGTGCTGCAGGGAGGCCAGGGGCAGCAGGCCCATGCACAGCACCCCGATCAAGGGACCGGGCGGCAGGTTCACAGCTGGCTGGATCGCCAACAGAAAGCCGCCACCGCTGATCCCCATACCCACCAGGGCTGAGCGCCCCAGGGCTTGGCGCAGGCTGGCGGCTCCAGCCAAGGCCACTAGGGCCGGAGCACCCATCAAGGCAATCACCAGCACCACCCCCACGGCGGTCATGGCGCTCACCACCGTGAAGGCCGTCACCAGGGTGAGCAGTAGCCGCAGCCGCTGCACCGGCAAACCAGCACTGGCGGCGCCGAGGGGATCCACCCCCAGATACACGTAGTGGTGATAGCGCCAGGCGAGCAGCAGCAGCACCGCCACCAGGGCCAGCAGGCTGCGCAGCAGGTCGGCAGGAGCGGCGGCCAGCAGATCGCCAAACAGCACCGCCTCCAGATCGACCCGAATGTGCAGCAGGGGAATCAACAGCACCCCTAAACCGAGAAAGCCAGCCAGCACGGTGTTGAGCACCGCCTCATCGCCCCCTTCACCAGAACGATCACCGCGGCTGAGCCGCTCCGCCAAAAGGGCACCGGCCAGGCCGCTGATCACCCCACCGAGGCCCGGATCAAGCCGCAGGGCCAGCGCCAGCGCCAAACCCGGCAACACCGCGTGCGACACGAGATTGGCCAGGAACAGGCGCCGCTGCACCAGCAGCAAGGTGCCGGCCAATGGGCAGAGGCCGCCGATCACCAGCGCCAGCACCAGGGGCAGCAGCCACCAAAGAGTCTCCATAGGATCAGCGAACTACGCCCCAGCCACTCTGGCCATGTCATCCCAGGTTGCAGCGTCAAGCGACCGCCAGCAGCTGCTGCTTACGGCGTTGCGCCAAGCCGACCGGGAACTCTCCGGCCAGGACCTGCACGCCCTGCTGCGCCAAGGCTCCCAGCCCATGGGGCTGGCTACGGTTTATCGCCACCTGCGCCAGCTACAGCAGCGGGGCTGGATCCGCTGCCGCCACCTGCCCAGCGGCGAGGCTCTGTTCGCCCCCACAGAGCGCGACGAACACCACCTCACCTGTGTCGACTGCGGCGCCACGGTGGTTCTTAATAACTGCCCCATGCACGACGTGCACCTAGACGGCGGCCAGAGCGCAGGCTTCCAGCTGCTATTTCACACCCTGGAATTTTTCGGGCTCTGCGGAAGCTGTCAACAGCGCCAGGCCAGCTAGCGCCAGCCCATCAACCGCAGCAGTGGTTGCCTACCCGCAGGTCGCCGAGGGCCTGGCGCACCTGCTGGGGGTTGCCGTCGGCGAGCAGGGAGCGATCGAGCACCAGCACCCGGTCGTAGGCATCGAGGTCGCGGCCCCAGTCGTGGCTGCTCACCAGCAGGGTGAGCCCGGCATCGCGCAGCTGGCCCATCACCTTGAGCAGCTGGGTGCGTGAAGGGGGGTCGATGGCAGCGCAGGGCTCATCCAGCAGCAGCAACCTGGCTGGCTGCACCAGGGTGCGGGCCAGCAGGGCTCGCTGCTGCTGGCCACCGGACAACTGATCCAGGCGCCGGCCCGCCAACCCAGCCAAGCCCACCCGCTGCAGGGCGGCTTCCACATCGCAGCAGCCAGGACGCTTGGCTGCCATCCGCCCCAGGGCCACCAACTCCCGCACATTGATCGGAAAGTGCCAGGCGATCTCCCCCCGCTGGGGCATCAGGGCCAACTGCTGCCGCGCCAGGGCCAAGGTGAGGGGCACCCCATCGAGCCGGATCGAACCGCTCTCGATTGGCAGCTGACCCTCAATGGCCTGCAGCAGGGTGCTTTTGCCAGCGCCGTTGGGGCCCACCAGGGCGGTGAGCGTGCCGGGCTCGAGCTCAAAAGTCACACCGTCGAGAGCCAGCTCGCCGCCGCGGCGCACCCGCAGCTCACTCACCTCAAGCGACACGCAACACCGTCAGTGCAACCGCAAACCTAACGACGGTCGCGCACCAGCACCCGCGCTCCCAGCACGGCAAACACCGACACCGCCGCCGTGGCCCCGAGGTCACCGCCGATCCCCGCCAATCGCGGAGCGAAGCTGAAGCTCAGCAGGGCGAACAGCAGGCCCATCGCCAGCAGCAGGGGCAGCGGGCGCGGGGCGAGCCGCTCTGGAGTTGTCATACCGACGAAACTGGCACCCAGCCACATGGCCGCCAAGGGCCCCGGCGCCAGCTCCAAAGAAGGGGGCAGCAGGGCCAGGAGCAGGGCCACCAGCAGGGAGGGCAGGGCGGAGCCCAGCACCACCCCGAAGCCCCAGTAGTAGCTGAGCCTATGGGTAAGTAGCGGAGAGAGCAGGGAGGCGATCAGCACCAACCAGCGCTCTACCCCGGTAAAGGCATGCAGAGGGGCGCCGGCACCGATCGCACCGGAGACCAGGGCCAGACCCGTGGCGCCGAGCCCCCCCAGAAAGGCGATGGTTCCAAGCTTGCCGCCGATCCCACTCCAGCTGTTCGTCAGGAGCGACAACGCCAGTCCGGCCAGCACCCCGGCCAGCACCACCCAGCCCGGATGACCGAGCACCAACTCAGAGGTCATCCCAGCAAAAGCACCGCAATACACCGGGGCTGCCACCCCCTGGCAACGACGGCTGGAATGGCCAATGGCCTCTACCAGCCCGCCGGCAGCACCCACCAGCGCCGCAGCTAGTGGCACCGAGACATGCGCTCCGCGGCTCAGCGCCAGCACGACCAGAGCAGCGAAAGCTGCCAGCAGCACGGGCACGGGCTGGATAGCTGCAGGGGGGCCATGACCCGCATGCCGCAAAAAGCCCAGCAGAACCACCAGCGCCAGCAGCAGCAGCGCCAACGCCATCCCGCCCGGAGCCCCCAGCACGAAGGCATCGAGATAGAAAAACAGCAGCACACCCGCCATCAGCAGGGCGTGAGGCCTGGTCAAAGCAGAACGATCCACGCCCTGGATCAGCGGCATCAACTCCAACAATCCCACCTGGAGGGCGGCAGAACGAGCCACCCCCCCGTAGCAACTCTTTGAGAACCATTATCATTCGCGGAACCAGGCGCGCCAGTTATGCCCCGCATCCCCGCTCCCGCCGCTGCCTCTTTAGCTCTGGCATTGGCAGCCGCCGCAGGACTGCAGGCTTGCCGCACTCCCCCGCCGGCCGACGTGATCGCCGCCGACGGAGTCCTTTGCGACCTGACACAACGCCTGGCCGCCAGCGACCTAAGGGTGAGCTGCCTTGTGCAGCCGGGCGACGACCCCCATCAATTCCGGCTAACGCCCCAGCAGAGCCGCGAGCTAAGCCAGGCCCAGCTGGTACTGATCAACGGCTTCGGCCTCACGCCTGCCCTCGCCGAACTGACCAAGCCGGGAACAAGCCAGACCAAAACCGTGGCCCTAGCTGAGCTGGCCGTACCCAACAGCCCCGTCCTAGAAGCTGCTCCGCCCAAAAGCGCCGATTCACATCAGCACCACGACGAGGATGGCCAGCCCCAGGAGGAGGACCATGCCCATGGCGACCGGGATCCCCACGTGTGGCACAACCCAACCCAGGCGGCCGCCCTGGTGCTGCTGGTGGCCCAACAACTTCAGGAGCTAAAGCCTGCCGCCCAAGCCCCCATTGCCGCCCGAGCCCAGGCGATGACGGCGACTCTGCAGCAGCTGGACGACTGGAACCGCCTGCAATTTGCCACCATTCCCACCGCCAGGCCCCTGGCCACCGGACACCGGGCCTTTGCCAGCCTGGCCCGGGCCTACAAGCTCGAGGAGCTGCCTTTGGTGGATGCCAGTAGCAGCAGCGACACCCTGCGGCCCCAGGCCTTTCAGGCGGTGGTGGCCCAACTGAAGCGAGATCAAGTGCCGATGCTGTTCGCGGAACAGCTGCCGGCTAGTAAGGCCCTGCAACGCATCAGCGCTCTGAGCGGGGTGCCCCTGGCCCCGGCCCCCCTGGTGGCCGATGGCCTGGCCCCATCCAGCGATGGGGCCGGCAGCCTGGTGGCAACCCTCACGGATAACACTTGCCTGATCGTCAACGGTCTCGAGGGCAGTTGCGACCGGGCCAGCCAACAGGCCCTGGTAAATCGGTGGCAGGCGATCGGCCGCTAACACTCCCAGCGGCGCAGCAGGTTTGTGTAGCTGCGGCTGATCAGGTCGAACACCTCATCTTTGCCACTGCGCTCAAACAGGGCCCGGCGCGCAGTATCTAGTTCAAAAAGCAACTCCCGCTGGTCGCCATGGCGGATGCGGCTCTCGATCCAGCCCACCGCCACCAGCCGCTCGCCAGAGGTCACCGGCTCCACTCGGTGCAGCAGGGTGCTGGGATACACAAGGGCATGTCCGGCAGGTAGGCGAAATGCCTCCTCCCCGCTCGGCGATTCGAGCACCAGGGCACCCCCCTGGTAGCCATCGGGATCCGTCAAGGCGAGGGTGAATGAGAGATCGCTGCGGCCCCCCGCCATCCAGGCATTGTCGACATGCCGCCCATAGCCCTCTCCCGCGCCGCTGCGGCTGAACAGGAGGCTGTGGATCTGGCGCGGAAACGCCGCTGCATGCATCAGCGGATGGCGACGCAGCTGATCCTGCAGCTCCGCGGCCAGGGCCTGATGCAGAGGGCATTGGCGATCGAGCTGGTGGTTGGCCTTCACCTCCCGGGCATGCCAGCCGGCGGTCTCAGTGCCAGGCCGCCAGGCATCTCCAGCCCGCCGCAGCCGCTCGGCCATAGCCAGACATTGCGCCGCACTCAACAGCGGCTCAATCAGAAAGCGCATGGGATGTGACGATTGCGACGGAGAGCTGTGACCAGGTTGGAGAACCCATGCATATGGGCCGCAATCCCTTCAGGATCTAAGAAGTATCTAATCGGATCCAGCCTGATGAATCGCTCCAGCATCGCCCTGTTTTTAAGCACTTTGGCCCTGGCCGGCGGCACCGTGGCCTGCGGCCAGACACCGGAGGCAGGTGAGAAGGGTGGCTCCGACAGCCAGGAACTGCAAAGTCCCAACCAGCCCAAAGATCGCCAAGCGGAAAAGGGTGGTGAAGGGGGTGAAGGCGGCGAAGGCTGAGGATTAACAGCGTGCTGCCGATCCACAACACTCTTCATCGACGTCAGCTGCTCCAGGCCGGGGGATGGCTCATGGCCAGTGCCGGCCTGCTATGGGCAGGCTTGGGGGCCCGGGGTCGGGCAATGGAATCGCCCATGGCATCGCCAGCGAAATCACCGGCCTTGCCTTTCGATCCCCAGGAGTGCCTGCGCAGCTTTGAGCGAGGCAGGCTGATGGAGGAGAACGGCCAGCCGATTCGAGTTTTTGAGGTGGAAGCCCGCAGCATCACCCTTCCCCTTGGCGGTGAGGTGCTGTTCAAGGCCTGGACCCTCAACGGACGAGTGCCAGGACCGACACTGCGTGCCAAGGAGGGGGAGCGCATCCGCGTGCTTTTCCGCAACGGCGACAGCACCTCCCACAGCCTGCACTTTCACGGCGTTCACCCCGCTGCCATGGATGGCATCGAGCCGGTGCTCAAGGGGCGCACCGCTGTGTATGAGTTCGAGGTGCCGCGGGCCGGCCTGTATCCCTACCACTGCCATGTGGGGCCGGTGGCGCGGCATGTGGGCAAAGGGATGTTCGGGCTGCTGGTGGTGGATCCGATCACGCCCCGGCCGCCCGCCGATGAGCTGGTGCTGGTGCTGGGTGGCTACGACCTCAACAACGACGGTCGCAACGAGCTCTATGCCTTCAATGGCATCCCTGATGCCTACATGCACCAACCGATCCGCATCCGGCAGCACCAGCTGGTGCGGCTCTACCTACTCAACATGACTGAGTTGGAGGCACCGCTCACCTTCCATCTCCATGCCAACGAATTCCGGGTGATCCGCCCGGGTTGGATCGACACCACCGATGTGGTGACGCTGGGGGTGGCCGAACGACAGATCCTGGAGTGGTCTTTCCCCTTCACCGGCCGCTACATGGTTCACCCCCACCAGGACCAGATCGCCGAAAGGGGCTGCATGGGTTTCTTTGAGGTGGTACCGGCCTGAGGCACCCGCCCCTGTGCCATTGATCACCCCGCACCGCCGCAAACCATTCGCACCCAAGGCCGAGTGTCAACCAACATGGACTGAACGATCCCTTGCCCGATGCCTCGCCCCCGCAGAGCCCTTGAGATCTTCCTCAACGCGGGAGCTACAGCTGGAGTACTCGCCTCAGTGATCTCTGCCCATCCGGCCTTCTCGCAGGAACATCACTCCTCTACCAGCGCCCTTCACGCCCAGGGCGGTGAGGGCGGCGAAGGAGGCGAAGCGGGCCATGCCGCGGTTGCCCAGACCGACCTCGATGCGCTGGTGGTGCTGGCCCAGATGCAGGGCCATCTGCTGGTGGCGCAGGAGCTGCTGACACAACAGCAGTTCAGCGCAGCGGAACCCCATGTGGGCCATCCCGTCGATGAGCTCTACGGCGCCCTGGAGCCAGCCCTGCAACGCCAAAGGATCCCACCCTTCCTCGCCATCCTGGAAGATCTGCGCCAGCAGGTGCGGCTCAATCCCAAGGCCGCTTCCACCGGTTCGAAGCTAGCCAAGGCCCAGCAGTCCATCGCCGCCGCAGCCAGGGCCCTGCCTGGTGGCGAGGCCGCAGACACCCAAATGGTGATGGCAGTGGTGCGACAGCTGGCGGAGATAGCCGTGGACGAATACGGAGCCGCAGTAGTGGGAGATCGCGTGGTTGAAGCAATCGAATACCAGGACGCCCGGGGCTTCCTGCTGGAGGCCCAGCGGCTGCTGGACCAGAACGTGGCCAACCAACCGGCTGCCGCCGCCCAACTGAGCGGACAGCAACGCACCATCGCCGCCATGCTGCAGGCCTTCCCAACAGCGATCCCACCGGGCACTGCCGTGATGGGCGTGGCCCAGCTGCAACAGCTGCAAAAGCAGCTGTAAGCCGAGGAGGATAGAAGCCACCAGGAGTACAGGCGCCAAACGCCGTGCCTGCGCTGATAAGGATTATCATTTTTACGGCAATCATGCCAATTGAGGGCTCGGCTATGGATCGAATCCGGTCATCCGGTTGTTGTGGGCTCTCCCTTTTGGCCCTACTGACGCCCACGGCGGCCAGTGCCGCAGATGGGGCCTACGCCGAACTCGAGCGCTATAGCCGTCAAGCGCGCAGTCAGGAGCAAGTCACCAGCATCAGCCAATTCACCGATCTGCGCCCCAGCGACTGGGCGTACCAGGCCCTCAGCAACCTGGTCGAGCGTTACGGCTGCGTGGCCGGCTACCCCAACGGCACCTTCAGAGGTGGGCAGGCCATGGCCCGCTTTGAGGCCGCCGCCCTGCTCAACGCCTGCCTTGATCGCGTCACTGAAGTCACCGACGAGCTCAAGCGCCTGATGGCGGAGTTCGAGAAGGAACTCGCCATCCTCAAGGGCCGCGTCGATGGCCTCGAGGCCAAGGCTGGGGAACTGGAAGCCAGTCAGTTCTCCACCACCACCAAGCTCTCCGGCCTGGCCACCTTTGTGGTGGGTGGGGTGAGCAACAACCCCGCTGGTGAGCAGGTCACGTTCAACTACGACCTGCAGCTCAACCTCGACACCAGCTTCAGCGGCAAGGATCTGCTGCGCACGGTGCTGCGGGCTGGCAACTTCGATGGCGATCGCAATGCCTTCGGTGGCGGCCTCTCCACCCTGGAGATCGCCTTCCAGGAGGAGGGCGGCCCCGACGTGGTGGGCATCGACAAGCTCTTCTACCAGTTCCCGCTTGGCAGCCAGTTCACCGCCACCCTCGGCGGCCGGGTGGGCCAGGAGGACATGCTCGCCCTCTGGCCCAGCGCCTACCCCAGCGACACCATCCTCAACGTGCTCACCCTCAACGGTGCACCGCTGGCCTACAACAAAAACCTCGGCCCCGGTTTTGGCCTCTGGTGGCAAGACAACGGCTGGAGTGTGAGCGCTAACTACGTGGCGGCCAACGGGGCCGATTCCTCCCAGGGCCTGTTCAGCAGCACTTCAGCAGGCACCAGCACCGTGCAGTTGGGCTACGGCCAGGAAAACTGGGGCCTCGCAGCGATCTACTCCTATGTAGGGGCAGGCGTGGGTGTGCCGGGTGCCACCCCCTTCATCACCACCCAGATCGAAGAGAACGACGTCAACACCAATGCCTTTGGCATCAGCGGCTTCTGGCAGCCGGCCAAGAGTGGCTGGATCCCCTCGCTCAGCGCTGGTTACGGCGTCAACTGCAGCTCCGGCTCAGACCTGCGCACCAGCCAGTCGTGGATGGTGGGCCTGCAATGGAGCGATGTGCTGGCTGAGGGCAACAGCTTTGGCATGGGAGTGGGCCAACCCGCCTTTGCAACCGCCACCCGCAATGGGGCTGCCAGCGAATCCGGCGTGTGGGCTTGGGAGTGGTGGTATCAGTGGCAGGTCACCGATGCCATCTCCGTGACCCCGGCGATCTTCGTGCTCAACAATCCTGGAGGGAATGGGGGTGGGGCCAATCAATTCGGTGCCCTGATCAAAACCAGCTTCCAGTTCTGAGCCAAGCCAACCCCTGCCCCAATGGATTGCGGCAAAGGGTTCCTAGTGTCATCACAGCCAAGCCATGCCCCACTCCATGACCGCCAGTGCCACCCCCACGGGGCTGCCCGTGACAATCCTCACCGGCTTTCTGGGGGCGGGCAAGACCACCCTGCTCAACCACATTCTCAGCAATCAGCAGGGGGTCAAAACCGCCGTGCTGGTAAATGAATTCGGTGAAATCGGCATCGACAACGACCTGATTGTTGCCACCGGCGAAGACATGGTGGAGCTGAGCAACGGCTGTATCTGCTGCTCAATCAACGGCGAACTGCTCGAGGCGGTGTACCGCATCCTGGAGCGCCCCGATCCGGTGGACTATCTGGTGGTGGAGACCACCGGCCTGGCCGATCCCCTGCCGGTGGCCATGACCTTCCTCGGCAGCGACCTGCGAGATGCCACCAGGCTCGACTCGATCATCACCCTGGTAGACGCCGAGAACTTCAGCGACGAGCTGCTGGAAGGCGAGGTGGCTCGGGCCCAGATCGTTTACAGCGACATGCTGTTGCTAAACAAATGCGACTTGGTAGCTGAGGAGCGGCTGGCTGCCCTGGAGGCCCAGTTGCGGGAGATCAAGACCGATGCCCGCATCCTGCGCTCGGTGAAGGGAGACGTGCCCCTGCCGCTACTGCTCAGCGTGGGACTGTTCGAAAGCGACAAAATTGTTGCCCAGCAACAGCTCAGCGCCGAGCCAGACCACAGCTCCTGCGATCACGACCACGGCCACTGCGAACACGAGCACCACGATCACGGTGATCACAAGCACGAGCACCAAGAGCACGATCACCACAATCACGATCACGCCGCTCACCCCGACCACGCCGCCATCGAGGGATTCACCTCGTTGTCGTTTGCGGCTGAGGGGCCCTTCGCCCTACGCAAATTTCAGAACTTTCTCGACAACCAGCTGCCCGCCGAAGTGTTTCGCGCCAAGGGGATCCTCTGGTTCAACGAAAGTGAGCGCCGCCATGTGTTCCACCTGGCTGGCAAGCGCTTCTCGATCGACGATTCCGACTGGCCAGAGGGCTCAGGACGCAAGAACCAGATCGTGCTGATCGGTAAAAACCTCGACCACTCCCAGTTGCGCCGGCAACTGCAGGTGTGTGTTGCCAAAGATTCCGGCAAGGGCTTCGCTTGAACGGGATACTGACTTAGCGGATCCAGCCAATTTCATGACTTCCACCACCCTGCGCCAACTGGCCCCGGCCGCCGCCGCTGGCCTGGCCCTCAGCCTGTTGTCGACCCTGCCAGCAAGTGCCCATGGCTTGGCAGGCGCTGGCCTGGCCGCAGGAGCAAGCCACCCGCTGCTTGGGCTAGATCACTTGCTGTTGCTGCTTGGCGTTGGCGGTGCTGCGGCCGTGGCAGGCCCATCCCTATTACTTGTGGCCCTAGCCGCTGCGATTTCTGGCGGCTTGTATGGGGCCTTAGGGGGCAACCTGCCAGGCGCCGAGGTGTTAGCAGCCTTGATGGTGTCTGGTCTTGGCTTAGCTCTGGCTGCACGCCAAGGCAAGGTGCTGGCCTTAGTGCTGGCAGGAGGAGTGGCTATTCACGCCATGCTGCATGGCCAGGAAGCAACAGGCAGCAGCGCAGACCTGTTGGGCTGGTGGCTAGGGGCAAGCCTCTGCTCAGCTGCCGTGGTGGGTGCAAGTTTCACCGTGATCCGCCAACTGGCTCCCAGTTGGGGACGGCGCTTGGCAGGTGCTCTCAGCATCGGCGGAGCGCTGCTAGCACTTGCGCAGTTGGCGTGAGAACCGTCCTAAGCGGACACTTTTGTTACACAAGCACCTTGCTGAGCTGGCTACGCTTAGCAAAGCGAAATAAAACGCCATGGCCGAGCTAATCCTTTTCTCCGGCGTTGTCGCCTTGTTTGGCTTGGCTTTTTGGCTCGCCACTGATTCCGATGATGACAACGGTGGTGGCGGCCTGATGCAGCCCGTGCTGGTCCCAGTGCGCGTCAGGCACAACCGGTGACATTGATTACATCATTCTGAATCAATAGTCTCCACGCCCATCGACTCAATCCAATAGAAGTATGGCTTGTTGAGTCCCCAGTGGACATCAACAAACTATGTTGTGAAGAGTCCATGAATCAGTTCCATCGCCTATTGCTGGCCCCTTCAATTTTTGGCGTAGTTTTGCCAGCCTTGGCCGCCCCAGAGACCGCCTTTGCCAATGAAATCTCGTCCCTGAATGGCCGGGAGGCAGAGGCAATCAACGACTACATGGAGCAACAAGAAATTGACGAGCTCAAGGCTTGGCGCTCTCGCAACCAAGTCACCAGCGTCAACCAGTTTTCCGACGTAAGACCCACAGACTGGGCTTACCAAGCACTGACAAACTTGGTGGAAAAGTACGGCTGCGTGGCCGGCTATCCCAACGGCACCTACAAAGGCGGCCAGGCCATGACCCGCTTTGAAGCGGCGGCCCTTTTGAATGCCTGCCTCGACCGTGTCACCGAAGTGACCGACGAGCTGCAGAGGTTGATGGATGAATTCAAGAAGGAACTAGCTGTGCTGAAGGGCCGCGTCGACGGACTTGAGGCCAAGGTGGGCAGCCTGGAAGCCCAGCAGTTTTCCACCACCACCAAGCTCAAAGGCGAGGTGAACTTCATCCTGGGTGGAGTACCCGACTACAACTCGGACTCGAGGGTGGGAACTCCTCCCGTTGCTGTTGGTAGCCAGGATCGCACCACCTTCAATTATGACCTGCGCCTGAATCTGGATACCAGCTTCACCGGCAAGGACCTGCTCAGAACCCGCCTGCGCTCGGGTAATTTCACGGCCTTCAGCCCCTTCAACGCTGGAGACAGTCTGTTCAAGTTGGACAAGGCCTCCAGCACTAATGCGGGAGCATCAGGCGTTGGTGGCATCGATACGGTGTCGATCGATCGCCTCTATTACCAGTTCCCGGTGGGCAAGCAATTCACGCTTACCGCCGGCGCCCTGGTGCGCAACACTGAAATTCTCGCTTTTATTCCCAGTGCCTACCGCTCCCAGCTGCTCGACTTCTTCGCAGTGGCTGGCACCCCTGGTGCTTACAACAAAGTGACCGGCCAGGGATTTGGCGCTGTTTGGAAGCAACAGGTAGCGAAAGGGCAGGGCTTCTGGAACGCCTCGCTCAACTACATCGCCCAGGATGGTGAGATTTCAAACGAGGGCATCTTCGACAGCGATGGCAGCCTCAACACCACGGCCCAGATCGGCTACAAGGCCCCCAACTGGGGAGCAGCCATCGCGTACCGCAACGGCACCACCGGCACCCGCACCATCAATGCCAACGGCACAGCAAACAGCAACCTGAGCTCTGGCCAGAGCTCCAACAGTTTCTCCGTAGCTGGCTACTGGCAGCCCCTTGAAAGCGGCATCATCCCCTCCATCAGCGCTGGTTATGGCTTCACTGATATATCAGGGGGCGTAGCTGGAGCCGCCGATTCCCAGTCCTGGTACGTCGGCTTGCAGTGGGATGACGCCTTCGTTAGGGGCAACATCGCCGGCGTGGCAATTGGCCAGAACCCCAGTGCTGGAAGCGGCGTAGACGATCCCCTCTCTCTTGAGCTCTTCTACAAGTTCCAGGTAACTGACAACATCTCAATCACTCCAGGGCTCTTCTACATCACCAACAGTTCTAACCAGGTGAATAACAAAGATCTCTGGGGTGGAGTGATTCAAACCCAGTTCCGCTTCTGATTTAGAAGCAAATCCACCTTGGGCGTAGCAATAGTTACGTCCAAGGCTTGCATTGATCACAGGGGGCAGGCGTGAGCGTTCGTAGCCTGAGTGCATTGTCGACGCCAGATCCATTTCCAACTTGACTCACCCACCCAGCGCTAGCCGCCTAGGCTCCCGCCCCTGGGGCCAACACCTTGGCTTTTGTGCCTTGGCCGCTACCACCCTTGCTGGTGCCATCGGGGTAGCGGGCATGGCCCAGAACCGCCCCGAGGAAGTGAATGTCTATTCCGGGCGCCACTACAACACTGATAAACAGCTCTATAGCGAGTTCACCAGACGCACCGGCATCAAGGTGAACCTGCTGGAGGGTAAAGATGACGAGCTGATCCAGCGTCTGAAGAGCGAGGGCAACAACAGCAAAGCCGACCTGCTGGTACTGGTGGATGCGGCCCGGATTTACCGAGCCCAGGAGGCCAATCTGTTTAGGTCGATTCGCTCCGCTGAACTCAACAAGGACGTGCCGGCCAACCTGCGGGACCCCAAAGGCCAGTGGTTTGCCCTGACCCGCCGGGCCCGCCCCGTAATGGTCAACCCAGCAATCGTGAAGCCCGGCCTGATCCGCAGCTACGCCGACCTCAGCCGTCCGGAGCTCAAAGGCAAGCTCTGCCTACGCAACCGCGCCAGCGTCTACAACCAGTCGCTCACGGCCGATGAGCTGGTGCGGCGCGGCAAACCTGCCACCCAGCAATGGCTGCAGGGCATGCTCGCCAACACCAAAAGGCCCTTCTTTACCTCCGACACCCCCATGCTGCGGGCCGTGGGACAGGGACAGTGCGGCGCTGCTGTGGCCAATCAGTACTACCTAGCGCGCATGCTGCAAGACAAGAACAGCACTGAGCGCAGCACCGCTTCGAAGCTGAAAGTTGTGTGGCCCAACCCCACCCACATCAATATTTCGGCCGGTGGCGTCACCCGCAGCTCCCGCAACCCCGAAGGCGCGCAACGTCTGCTGGAGTTCCTGGTTTCCCCCCAATCCGGGGCGGGCTACGCCGCCGCCAACAACGAATACCCACTCAAGGGCTGGGGCAACAATCCGACCCTGAAGGCATTCGGCACTTTTAAGGCTTCACCGGTGTCCATGGAGCAGCTGGGACGCCGCAACCGCGAAGCGGTGCAACTGATGACGCAGGCTGGCTGGGAGTAACGACTTGGCATCGCGTTGACGCCCTCCACGATCCAAGGCGTCCCTGCGCAGGGACAAGGCGCCCCAAGGCAGGGACCGGGCCGCTCCAGCAGCCGGACCTGGCTCTTACTGGTTGTGATTTTGGCAAGTGGGCTCGCCCTATTGCCCCTGCTCGCCCTGGTGAAAGACGTGTTGATCAACAGGGGCGAAAGCAGGCTGGAGCTGGGACTTGACGGACTCAGACAGGTGCGGGGCACCTTGCTGCTGGTTGCTGGGGAGGGGCTCTTAGGTGCCGTTGTGGGCACTGCCATCGGCTGGCTCACCGCGGTTTGCCGCTTCCCAGGCCGCCGCTGGCTGCGCATCGCCCAACTGGTGCCTATGGCCTTCCCTGCCTACCTGCTGGCCGCCAGCCTGATCGACTGGGGCAGCTACCGGGGACTGCGCATCCATGGCCTGGGCTGGGCCATCGTGCTGCTCACCCTGGCTAACTACAGCTATGTATTTCTGCTGAGCACCGAGAGTTTCTCTGTCAGTGGCAGGCGGCTACTGGAGGCCAGCCGCAGCCTCGGCGTGGGCCCTTGGAGAAGTTTTTTTCGCGTCGCCCTGCCAATTGCCCTGCCCTCGATCGGCGCCGGCATTGCCCTCAGCGCCATGGAGGTGGTGAACGATCTCGGCGCGGTGCGACTGCTCGGCGTGCCCAGCCTCTCGGCCGGCATCCTCGATCGCTGGCAGGTGGATGGCGATCCCCAGGGTGCGGCGCTGCTATCACTGGTGGCTCTGGCGATCGTGGCGGTGTTGATCGCCAGCGAACGTCAATTGCGCCAACGCAGTCGGCGCTGGAACCTGGAAGGCGGAACGGGCAGCGCCCACGTTTGGCATCTGGCGGGCTGGCGCGCCGCCCTAGCCCAGTTGTTCTGTGTGCTGCCACCCCTTATCGCTGTGGCCATTCCCGCCCTCTGGATTCAGCAGGGCTGGCAAGGGCTGCAGAGCGAATCGTTCGCAGAACTGGGCCAGCTGGCAAGCCGCAGCCTCGGTCTTGCCCTGCTTGCCACTGCGGTGACCTGCCTGGGTTCGCTGCTGCTGGCCATCTGCCGGCGCTGGAGCCCCCAGCCGCTGGTGCAACAGCTCAGCTTTATCGCCGGCTTGGGATACGCCATTCCCGGCAGTGTGCTGGCCCTCGGGCTGATCGTGCTGGGCGGCCCCCTCGGCTTCAGCCCAGTGCTGCTGTTGCTCTGGGGCTACGGCGACCGCTTCATAGCTGTTTCAAAACAGGGGCTTGATGCTGCGCTTGAGCGCATACCCCCCAGCATCGACGAAACGGCGACCAGCCTGGGCTGCGACTGGCTGGCGGTATTGCGGCGGATTCACCTGCCCCTGCTGCGGGGGCCGCTGCTGGTGGGATCCCTGCTGGTGTTTGTAGATGTGGTGAAAGAACTGCCAATCACCCTGGCCCTGCGGCCCTTCGATTTCGACACCCTGGCGGTGCGTGTATTCCAATACGCCAGTGACGAACGGGTGGGTGCCGCAATGGCACCCGCCGTCATGATCATGGCGTTTGGCTTGCTAGCGGCATTTGCCCTAGTGCCCACCCTGGAGCAGCGCGACTAAATCAGGCGGCAGCCAAAGGGGCGGAATCAACCAATTCCGGTGCCAGGCGCATGCCGACCTCGCCCATGGGAGCCTCGAGCAGCTGGGCCTGGCGAATCCGTGAAATCAGCCGAGTGGTGGTAACCCGGGTGGTGCCGATCAATTCACCGATCCGTTCATGGGTGAGACGAAACGGCAGATCACACCAACTACCGCAGCGACGACCGAGTCGGCGCACCAGCAGACCAAACAATGCGTGTAGCCGTTGGTCAGCGCTGCCTAAGTGACGGATGCGCAGCAGCTGCAAGGTCCATTCATTGACGGCATCAAAGCCATCGCCCTGACGGAGCGCGGCGTCACTGCGGAAACTCAAAGGCGTGAGCGCCTCAACGCAGACGCCCTCACTGCAGAGGCGCTCGGTGCACAGCTGATCCCCCGCCTGCAGGAAAGCCAAGGTCATCCCCTCGGTTTCCTCGCAGGGGCAATAGACGCGAGCCACACCGTACAGCACCTCAATGCAGCTGCCAGAGGGGAGCAGGGCGGGGTTTAGCAGCACGGTTTGCCCAACCGGCATGCGCACGGCGGCAAGGGAATCGGCGGGCAGGAAGCGAAAACTCATGGCCGCAGCAGAAGGCTTATTGCGAATGACTCGCAACCTAAACAAGAACGCCGCCTTTTGCAAGCGATTCTCAATAACAACTAGCAATTGCAAGCGAGCTCAGGGCGCGCCCCAGGCCAGCGCACTTGCAATTGCGCTTTTTGTCTACTTTTTCACCTATTGCATCCCGTAGCGCAAGCAAAGTCAGCATTTGTAGCTGTGGGCTACAACTTGCAGCCAAAATCCTCAGCCATAGGCATCCTGGAACTGCTTCCCACCGACGTTGGGGATTTTCCCTTCATGTTGAACCGCAACCCCATGTGCAGCCGCATCGGCCTGCTGGCCGCTGCCGCGAGCCTGCTGGCTGCAGCTCCAGCCCTAGCCCAAACAGAAACCCTCTACAAACTCGACACCAAGTGCAGCATCAAAGGCGGTGAACCGCAGGCCTGCGTAGTGGAAGCAGTAAACGAGGGCAAGGCAACCCTCTACCGACACAGCATCGGCAAAAACGTCGAAACAATTCGAGTAACCGATAGCCCAGTACGCATGAGTGTCTGGGTTGACAGCACCAAAACCTGGAAAAATCTCGAATCAGCCGCGGCCCGCTTCTCTACAAACACGATCTGCTTCAACGGGCGTGACCTGTGCGTGATCAACCCCAATTACCTCAACAGTGTTAGGGAAGATCGCCCTGACGCAATGGCGGGCCGCGACCTGATCAAGGTGCAGTTCGGCGCTGATGGCCGCATAGATCTCACCTGCTACGACGACGGCTGCAAGGGGGTGGGCAAATGACCCGTGCTCTGAACACACCGTGGAGCGGCCTCGGACTGGCGCTGGCGGGAGTGTTGGCCCTACCGATCGGCACTGCATTGGCCATTGATAGGCCCATGATGAATAACGCCATGCCGGATAGCGGCACAGCCCAACTGCTTGCGCGCGGAGGTGGTGGTGGATCCCGTGGCGGTGGTGGATCCCGTGGCGGTGGCGGCGGGTCCCTTGGCGGCGGGGGCTCCCGTGGCGGTGGCAGTGGCATGCGCGCCGGTGGCAACAGCGGCTTCAGCAATGCCGGAGCGGGCCTTAACCGCGGTTCGACCAAACCAGCAGGTGGCTGGAGCAACAACGCAAGAGTTGGTGCTGGCGCAGGTGGGGCCGGGGGACCTTCCTTGAACCGACCAGCGACCGTTAACCGACCGGCGGCAGGCACACGTCAGCTACCAGGCGCTGGCCAGGGAGGTGACCGGATGGCCAACCGCGATGGCAATCGCAACCTCAACCGCGATGTAAATCGCGACGTAAACCGGAATGTAAACCGGAACGTAAACCGGGATGTAAATCGCAACTGGAACCGCAACGTCAATATCAATAATGTCAACGTTCGTCCCGGCTGGGCAAGGGCAGGATGGGGAGTAGCGCGGCCCTGGAACCACGGCTGGTACGGCGGCTGGCCCGTCCCAACTTGGGGCTGGTGGGGTGCTCGGGCAGCGGCCTGGGGCGTGGCAACTCTCGCCACTGCAGCAGTCATCAACAACGCCGTTGACAATGCTGTTAGCAGCAATGCCACTTACATTGTGGTACCCAACACAAACTACCAGTTGCTATATGGAACGGTTCAACCATCCGGCAGTAATTCAGTTAGTTTTGTAATGCAGGCCAATGGCAGCAACTACCAACTGACTGCCAACTGCAACCAGGGCACAATAAATGGTCAAGAGCCCAGCAACGCCGAAGAAGCCGAACTACTAAATGCCGCCTGCCAAGTGGCATACGGATCGGTTTAAGCGGCTAACAACCCATGGATCTGTCGCTCTAGCAGCGGCAGATCCAATTATTTTGATGGCAAAAATGCAAGCCATGCACCGGGCCAAAGCCATACCCATCTTGATAGGCCTCACCCTGACGGGTGGCCTCACAAGTGAGCTGCGCGCACAGCAGCCTGAGCCCGCTCCTGGTGATCGACCTACCGAAGAGTCTCCCGCTGCCTCCACCAACCAGCCAGCGCAACCCACCTCGCCTTGGGCGGGCACTATCGAGCTATATGGCTTTGCGCCGATCAGCACTACTGGAACAACTACTGTCTCAAATGGGACAAGAAACTTCAGTGCCGAAACCGATCTAAATCTTAATGAGGTTCTATCAAAGCTGAAGTGGGCCACTTCCCTACGCGGCAGCATCGAAAAGGATCGCCTTGGTCTTTTGGTCGATCTCGATTACGTCAAACTTGGTCAATACGAATCAACGACCGGCCGGCGTGGGATCTTCACGGGGAGTGCTGACGTCACAGCTACTCAGGGTATTTACGACCTTGCCCTGCGCTATCGCTTTGGGGATCGAGAAGCTGCGGTGGGCAAGCCGGGGCAATTCAGCCTAATCCCCTATGCCGGCATACGCATAATCGATGCCCAGTTGGATGTTGGAGCCCAGATTCAAGGCAGCGGAGGTCGAGTCAGTTTCCAACGACAAGGCAACTTTGGACGCACCTGGGTTCAACCTCTTTTGGGAACCCAGGCTACGATTTTCATGTCTCCCCGCTTACGGGCATTTGCCCGCGCCGACATCGGTGGCTTTGGGCTGAGTGGATCAGAAGATCTTTCCGGAAACGCCCAAGTTGGCCTTGGCTATGCTGTGGGCAACAACACAGATCTAAATATTTCCTGGCGGTATGCGGGGATCAACTACAATACTGGCGACATTCCCGATAGTGGCTACAGCAGCTATCGAAATGGCTTTGAAATTGGTCTGAAATTCTTCTTCTAATTCGTTGAAACGCCGCAGCACTTTTCTCTCAGACTTCAAGGACTTCGTCAACAAAGGCAATGTTGTAGATCTCGCTGTTGCCGTGATTATCGGTGGAGCTTTTGGCAAAGTAGTCGATGCGGTCGTCAGTCTTGTGATGACCTCACTGCTCGCTCCTGCCCTGAAAGCTGCCAATGTATCCGCTATTAGCGCCTGGCCAGCAGGAGCTGTAATCGTGGCCCTGATCAATTTCATCGTGATCGCCTTCGTGGTGTTCCTGATCGTGCGCGGCATTGAAGCCATGAAGCGTGGCGAACGACCGATCTCCGCTCCCGCTCCCGATCCCCCCAGGCTCAACTTGCTGCTGCCGCTACCCACCTGGCAGAAGCTTTAGAGCGTCGCCAGCTCTGAGGGCCTCACCACACAGCGAAAACCCATATGGCCCGTGGAGGTATCAAGCCCCTGGGCCATGCGGGCTGCTGGTCGGTAACGACGGCAATAGCTAGGTGCACATAAATAAGAACCACCCTTAACCACTTTGCGTGGTTGCTCGCCGTGCTGGGAGTGGCTATCGATGCTTGCTTCACGCGCTTTGGCTAGGGCGGCATCGGCGCAACAGGCTCCCGTGCTCTGCTGGTGCTGGCCATACCAGCTATTAGTCCACTCCCACACATTGCCGATCATGTCAACTAACCCATAGCCGTTGGCAGGAAAAGAACCTACAGGGGAGGTGCGCTCGTAGCCATCTAAGCGACTGTTGTGGTGGGGGAAATCACCCTGAAAGGTATTAGCTAGGGGCACTCCACCGGGATAGAGCTCTTCACCCCAGGCAAACTCGGTATTGCACAGGCCGCCCCAAGCAGCCCGCTCCCATTCCTCCTCCGTAGGCAGCTGTTTGCCGCACCAGCTGGCGTAGGCCAAAACATCTTCCCAGGCGACATGGACCACCGGATGCTGCTCGCGGCGCTTAATCGAGCTGCCCGGTCCCTCCGGATGACGCCAGTTTGCTCCGGCGAGATATTGCCACCAGCGGTAGTGGCTTCCAGGCCCAAGCGGGCCCGGGGGCGGCACAAAAACTATTGATGCCGGCGCCAATCGTTCCTGATTGGCGCCGGGATAGTGAGCGGGATTTGCTGGCTGCTCCGCCAGCGTGCGGTAGCCGGTGGCCTTCACAAAGTTCCGAAACTGGGCGTTAGTTACGGGAGTGCGATCGATCCAGAAGCCAGCCACCTCGACATCATGGGCCGGAGCCTCCTCGGGGTAGTGGTGGTCTGACCCCATTCGGAAGCCGCCCGCCGGTATCCACACCATTCCAGGGAATGGGGGACGACCGGGGGATCGGGCGGTGCCGGCTGACATGGCGGCAGGATCAGGGTCCGCCGACAGTATTCACCATCTTCTCCATCACCTGCTGCAGCGAGAAGCTGGCAGCCTTTTGGCGAGGTGGGTATTCGGCGAAGGTGGCGAGGAACTGGGCCACGTAGGTCTGGGCTGGTACCAGAAGGAAAATGTGATCAAACATCCAGTCCCAATAGGTGTTTGATGTCACATCAGCCCGCTCATAGGGGTCGGTGAGCAGGTTGAAGATCTTGGGTACCCGCAGGGCAGTAAACGGTTCAGCCCAGATCTGGCAAGTGCCCTGGGAGCGCTGCTCCATGAACACAAACTTCCAGTTGTCGTAACGCAGGCCTGTGAGGTCACCGTCGTCGGAGAAGTAGAAGAACTCAACCCGGGGACTCTTATCCGCCTGGCCGGTCCAGTAGTCGAGCATGTTGTAACCATCAAGGTGCACCTTAAAGGTCTTGTTACCCACCTGATAACCCGCCTTGAGCTTCTCCTTGATCTCAGGCTCACCCGCCGCCGCAAGGATAGTGGGCAGCCAGTCGAGGTGGCTACAGATACCCGAGAAGATGGTGCCTGGAGCGATGTGCCCCGGCCAGCGCACTAGGGCCGGCACCCGATAAGCCCCTTCCCAATTGGTGTTCTTCTCGCTGCGGAAGGGTGTCATGCCGGCATCAGGCCAGCTGTTCATGTGGGGACCGTTATCGGTGCCGTACATCACGATGGTGTCGTCGGTGACACCCAACTCGTCGAGCAGGTTGAGCATTTCACCAATGCACTCGTCGTGATAGATCATCACGTCGTGATACTCCGACTGCCAGCGACCGCTGCGGCCCACATCCTGGGCACGCGCATAGGTGCGGAAGTGCATGTGGGTGGTGTTGAACCAGACGAAGAAGGGCTCGCCAGAGGCAACGGCATCGCGAATGAAACGCTTTGCCTCAGCCATGAATTCATCATCGGCCGTCTCCATCCGCTTACGGGTTAGGGGGCCGGTGTTTTCAATCCGTTGGCTGCCATCACCATTTGCCCAGCAATGCAAAACACCGCGGGGGCCGAAACGCTCCTTGAAGTTCGGGAAATCCTCAGGCTTGGGATAGTCGCGCAGCTCCGGCTCCTCCTCGGCGTTGAGGTGATAGAGGTTGCCGAAAAACTCGTCAAAACCATGCATGGTCGGCAGATGCTCATCGCGATCGCCGAAGTGGTTCTTGCCAAACTGGCCGGTGCGATAGCCCTGGGGCTTGAGCAGCTCAGCGATGGTGGGATCTTCCGCTTTAAAGCCAGCTTCGGCGCCAGGCAGCCCCACCTTACTGAGACCGGTGCGGAAGACGCTCTGACCGGAGATGAAAGCCGCACGACCAGCGGTGCAGCTCTGTTCGGCGTAGTAGTGGATGAAGCGACCACCCTCCTTTGCTACGCGGTCAATGTTGGGGGTCTGATAGCCCATCAAGCCATCGCTGTAGCAACTCAGATTGCTTTGGCCGATGTCGTCACCCCAGAGGATGAGAACGTTGGGTTTTCCGTTTGGCATGGGAAGCAAGAAGACGAATACGCCTGCTTAAAGGATGGAATGGCTGCAGAACATCGCTGGAAACGTATGCACTTCTTCACACCAAGATATTCAGGCCAGAATTTATTTGCGCAAATGCAAATATTGGCGCAAAAGCAATGAATCAATGCTAGGAGCGAATTTGCCAGTTGGATTGCAATCCAACATTTTTCAGGACTGAAGACTGCGCTGCCATCTCAGAAATGGAATCGATAGCAGCACAGTTATCAATAGATACACCAGAATGCCAAGTTTGACGGCTGGCATTTCCGGGGCATAAATGCCAGCCAGCAACAACGCAAGACCTGGGTTACGCATTGATGTTACTAATGCCAAGGTGACCCCCAGGCAGGGATCTCGGTTAGCGAGGCCATAGCCCAAAGCCAGGCTGATCAACACCAGAGCCGCCATCACCGGCAGGGCAATCAGATTGGCGCTCGCATAGGTAACCAAAAGCGGAGCCGTTTTCCACAACACCACCAACACGAGCAGCAGCAGCAACCCATTAGCGAGGCGATCGAGGGGGTTCTCCAGTCGGCTTGCCCAGCTGGGCGCGAAGCGCCTCACTAACAAGCCCAGCAACAGGGGGAGCAGCTGAACCAGGGCCACCTGCGCGGCTACATGGTGCGACTGAACCTGCCAACCCTCGACTCCAAAGATGCGGGTGAAGCCGCTCGCCAGCAGGGGAATGGTGATGATCGCCGCCAGTGCTGCGGCCACTTGGAGCAGGGCGGCCAGGATCCGATCCCCCCCCTGCTTGCCTGCCTTGCGCATCAGCAGGGGGGCACTAGGGCAAACAGCCATCAGGGCGATAGAAAATCGAGCCGGCTGGGAGAGGGCCATGGTGGGCGGCAGCAACAGCAACAGCGCAGCTGCCACAGGCACGAGCAGGCAGGTGCCGATGAGACCACGCAACAGCAGCAGCCGGTGCTGCTGCCAGCGACCTAAGCCATCGAGGGGCAAGCCCACCCCCAGGGCAAACATGATCGCAAACAGGGTGGCAGAAACCAACAGGGGCGGGGATTGAGCCATCGGAGCAAGACGCGGAACAGGAGATCAAAAGGAGCAAGCGGGCTAGGGCCTAGCTGCCGGCGCGGGCAGCAATCAGCCCCAGCGCCAGCACACCGATCAAAGTGAGCATCACAGCTGTAGCGGCAGCTATTTGGGGCTTATCTCGGTATGTGTAGTCGTCTTGATGGAGACGGCGCAGCTCTTTGCGGTATTGGACCGTGGCTCCCGCCATGGCGAGAATCCCCGTGATCGTGAAGGCCGCCGCCACTAGCTGCACTCCCCACTCCACCTGGGCACCTTGGCCACCGACAGCACGATCAATAGCTCCCACGATCTTGTCTAAGCCGAAGCCAAAGCTGATCAGCGAGAGACAGGTGCGGATCCAAGCCATGAGGGTGCGTTCGGCCGCATCACGGTTGCGTTGCTTGGCAAGTTCGTTGGTGAGATTCATGGGCGCCCCTCCGGGCTCAGGGATCGATGGGATGCTTCAGCCTCCAAATCACGGGCCAAGAACACATTGAGCAAGGTGCGGATCACGGCCACCACGCCCAATTGCACCAGATGTGCACCGGTGGGGGAAGTGGAGGTGGCGACGATATCTGCCCCGAGCTGAAACTCCAGGGCCATCGCCAACCAGCTGCCGAAGGTGAGCCTCACCGCCTGAAAGGCACTGGGGCCGCGCCGCCGGACACGCCAGCCCTGCCAGGCTTGGCGCAGGGTGATCAACAAACCGAGCAGCACCGTGCCCAGGGAGAGGGCCTCAAGCACGCTGCGCAGGGCCATGGCCAGGGTTGCCAGTCCCTGATCAAAAACAGACATCAAGCTGGGCTCGGAGCTAGGCATCGAAGGCAACTGGCAAGCATCGGTGCATTCGCTACCCCAAAGCTAAGGAGCACTGCCGCTGACGTCTGCAGCGCTGACGCATTTGCAAAACGCTGCGCTTCGGGGTTGCCTTCAGATGTATGCGGGAACTACTCCGCCGCCGCACAGCTGGGGCAGAGAGCCCTCACGTTGAGCACGCACTCAAGCAAGCGGAAGCCATAGCCGCCCGCGGCCCGCTCGCCAGCTTGGAGCACCGCAGAATTTTCAAATTCCTCAGTGCGGCCGCAACGCACACACACCAGATGGTGATGGTCGCGGTGGGCGTCACTGGCCAGCTCAAAGCGGCGACCACCCTCCGGGAGCTCCAGCTCCTGCAGCAGCCCCATGGAGCTCAGCAGCCGCAGGGTGCGATACACGGTGGCGAGCGACACCCGCTCCTCGCTACGCAGCAGGCGCTGGTGCACCTCTTCAGCGCCCAGGTGGCTGCCTTCACCAATGCGCTCAAACAGGGCCAACACCCGCTGGCGCTGAGGCGTCAGCCTCTGGCCGCGATCGTGCAGGCTGGAGCGCAGACCATCTCCACCAGCGGTAAGGGTTGCAGGCGCGGGCTGGGCTCCAGGGCTGAGTCGGGCGGTCACAGCATGATCCCAGGCTTCTCAACAATAGATGCAGTTGCGAAGAGGTGCCAAATCTGATCCTGACGCCCCACAAGGAAGGAAAGGTCGCAAGGGCTCGACAACACTGCAGGGAGTCGGCATCCCTGCCACGACCCACGCCCATCCGCGCCTGCTCGGTTACGCAATCGCCGCGGTGCTGGCCATCGGCAGCCCAGCCGCTGCCCTGGCAGCACCCGCCAACCCCACCCGGGCCTCCCTTCAAGGAGTCACCTTCACAGTGAGCAGCAAGGGGGAGGGCTCGGTGCGCCAACTCACCATCGCTACCAGCGGCACCCCCCAGGCCATTGCCCCGATTCGGCAGGAGATTCTCGGCAGCGTCAGCGGTGTGGAGGTGGCCGACCTCGATGCCAACGGACTGCCCGAGGTGTATGTGTTCATCACCAGTGCCGGCAGTGGCAGCTACGGCTCGGTGGAGGGTTGGGCCCTGAACAAGGGGCGGCGCTCACTCTCCACGATTCACATGCCGGAGCTCAGCGGGCAGGCGGCCCAGGGCTACCAGGGCCACGATGAATTCGCGGTGGTGGAGCTCACCCTGGCCCGCCGATTCCCGATTTACCGCCCTGGCGATAGCAATGCCAAGCCCACTGGGGGCACCCGGCAGATCAGCTACAAGCTCGTGCCGGGCGAGGCGAGCTGGCAGCTGAAGCCGATGCGGTTCGACACCTACTGAGATGTCGTGCCGAGGGTGGAGTCTGGGTACAGGGATGTTCCGCGCCACCCTGCTGGGAGTGGTGCTCCTGCAGCCCTTGGGGGCCAACGCCAGGGGCGACAAGCTGCAGCTCTTTGGGTTGTACGTGCGCGGCCGGCGCGAGGTGGTGGTCTGCCCCAGGGGTAACCAGCTGGAAACCCTGCTGCACGAGGGTTGGCATGCGGTGCAGTCGCTATGCCTGCGCGGCACCCCCCTGCTGGGCAGCGATGCCCTGCTTCACCAGCTGGGGCGTCGGGATCGCCGCGAGCTGCAGCTGCTCTATCTGCCCGACCAATGGCCGCGGGAGGCGGAGGCACGCCTGATGGCCCGCGAAGCCCTGGATCGGTACCTGCAGACCCTGGATCGCTCCTGCACGGCCGCAGTGCCCGCGGCGCCGAAGGCAAACTGAACCCATCTCCCCAGGCCGCGCGCTGCCATGCCCACCCAAGCCGCCGTTCAGGCCTATTACGGCCAGGAGCTCACCGGCACGGCCGACCTCAAGACCAGCGCCTGCTGCGATGCCGATGCGGTGCCGGCTTGGCTGCGCCCGCTGCTGGCCCGGATCCACCCCGATGTGCTGGCTCGCTACTACGGATGCGGCCTGGTGTGCCCGCCCCTGCTGGAGGGCTGCCGCATCCTTGATCTGGGTTGCGGCACGGGCAGGGACGTGTACGCCCTGGCCCAGCTGGTGGGGCCCAGCGGCTCGGTGGTGGGGGTCGACATGACGCCTGAGCAGCTAGCGGTGGCCCGCGAGCACCTGGCCTTCCATGCCGAGCAGTTCGGCTACGCCAACGTGACTTTCCTGGAAGGCACGATCGAAGCCCTCGAGGCGCTGCCCCTGGAGCCCGGCAGTTTCGATGTGGTGGTGAGCAACTGCGTTCTCAACCTCTCCACCGACAAAGCGGCGGTGCTGCAGGGGGTGAAACGGCTGCTCAAGCCGGGCGGCGAGATGTACTTCTCCGATGTGTACGTCGATCGGCGCCTGCCGGAGGCGGTGCGTCGCGAGCCGGTGCTCTATGGCGAATGCCTAGGCGGAGCCCTCTACTGGAACGATTTCCTGCGCCTCGCCAAGGGCGCCGGCTTCCCCGACCCGCGGCTGGTGAGCGACCGCGAGCTCCGGATCACTGAGCCAGCCCTGGCGCCGCTGGTGGGCGAGGCCCGCTTCTATGCCGCCACCTACCGCCTGTTCCACATCGCCGAACTCGAGGATGCCTGCGAAGACCATGGCCAGGCCGTGATTTACCGCGGCACGATCCCCCACCACCCCCACCGCTTCGACCTCGATGGCCACCACGCCATCGAAACCGGGCGGGTGTTTCCGGTGTGCGGCAACACCTTCCGCATGCTGCAGGCCACGCGGTTTGCGCCCCATTTCTCCTTCATCGGCGACTTCAGCAGCCACTTCGGCCTGTTCCCCGGCTGTGGCAGCAGCCTGCCCTTCACTGGCGTCGCCGCAACCAAAGAAACCACAGGCCTAGTCGACTCAGGGAGCTGCTGCTGACGCCTCGGCCTCCCAGAACAAGTGATCCACCGAGCTGAGCCGATGGGGCCGGCACACGTTGAACTGCTGCCGCACCTCCGTTAATGGCAAGGGTGCCAGAACCAAATGGTCCACCAGGGAGAAATCAGCGCTGCAGGCACTGCCACGCTTGAGTTCTGAAGCCAGCAGATAGGCCGCGGAGGGGCTGTCCAGACTGGAGTGGTCTGGCGCCAGGGTGGGATTTGCGCTCACAAACCCCGCCTCGTGGGTCACCAGGGACGCCAGCAGGGCGCTCTCATTAATGGGGTTGTCCTGCATCGCCCACTGAAAGGCGCTGAGAGCGATCTCGCCGGCACTAGTCGCCGCAATCCCGGCAATCACGTGGGTCATGTCGTGGGCCAGGTAGAGGTGATTGAGGGCGCAGGCATCCCGCCCGGGCAGGGGGAAACCGAAGCGCTCGTAATACCCGAGCAACGCCCTACCCAGGCTGGCCTCCGGGAGCTGGGCGAAGCCCTCAATCCGCGCCACCAGCTCCGGTTCTGGCTGGTCAGCGGAAGCCAGAGGATCCGCCAGACCGGGCTCACTGCGCAAGGGCAGGAAGGTGGTGAAGATCCTGCCCACATCCGCCGCCGCCTGGTCGACCCCCAGCGCCTCGGCATAGGCCCAGCCCAACGCGAGCTGGGCATCCGTCTGGGGATGGCGGCAAAACTCGAGGGTCATCTGCAGCAGATGGGCCACCCGCCGCGTCGGCAGATCATCCAGCGCTGCCGCCAGTTCCTCGGGAGCGATCGGCTCCAGCGCTGAAACGCGTAGATCTGGGCGCTCCCAAAGGTGGTTGAGCAGTGCCTGCAATAGACGCCGCTGCTCCACGGTGGGGCCACCGCTGCAGGAGATGGATCCCAGCAGGCCCCGGGCCACCGGCTCTACCAACGATCCAGCCAGCAGCAAGCCCATCTCCCTAGGCCGACGCCTGGGGCTGGCGCTGCCCATCCAACCTCGCCGTGAGCGCGGCCAGCAGATCGGCGATGGTCACCACCAGCCGGTAGCTGATGGCGATCGCCAGCAGCGGCGCCTCGGGGATGGCGAAGCCGAGGCGCAGCAGCAGCACCGACTCGAACACGCCCAGGCCGCCGGGGGCGCCGGGCACCACCAGGCCAGCGGTCCAGGCCAGGGCGAAGCCCGCCAGCCAGCCGCCCCAGCTGAGGCTGTAGGAGAGGTCAAAGGCGTGCACGCAGCAGGCGAAGCCGCCAAAGCGCAGCAGCACAAATCCAAACTGCACCAGCAGCGGCGGCCAGGGATAGGAGCGAATCGGCGCAGTGGCGGCCGCCTCGATGTCCATGCCCAGCGCCGAGACCTTGCGGCGCTCCAGGCGATTGAGCAGGGGGTTGAGCCAACGGGGCCAGAGCAAGGCCAAGGGCAACAACCCCAACAAAGCCAGGCCCTGTTGCCAGCCGCCCGCAGACATCAGCGCCAGGGCCGCCACCGCTGCCACCAAGGGGTCCAGCAGCACCGCCACCAGGGCCAGAGCGCCCGGGGCAGGGGCCGCCAAGGGGGCCTCAGCGCTGCGCAACAGCTGCACGCGACTGCTGAGGTGCCAGATGCCACCGGGCAGGAATTTGCGCAGGTTGGTATCGAGGTAGACCCGCACCAGCTCGCCCCAGCGGGGGCGCAGCCCGAGCCAGCGCAACACCACGCCGAAGGCCAGGCCGTTGGCCACCAGGCTCAGCAAACTCACGCCCACCCCCAGCAGCAACCACAGCCAGCCCTGGCGATCGAGGCTGAGCTGCAGCAGCTGGCGCCCGTGGCCCACTAGGGCAGCCAACAGAAAACCGAAACTCAGCAAGCTGATCCACAGCTTCAAGCCGCCGGGCAGGGGCGGCAAGCCCTCCCACCAGGCGACCAAACGAGTCAGCCCGCGGCGGCAGCGCTGAAGCAGAGCGAGGGCAAAGGGCGGCATGCTTAGGGCTGGTTGGCTTAGGGCTCGCTGGGCAAGTTGGCGTCAGGCTGGGCCTCGAGGGCCTGCTGCACAACCAACCGCACCTGATCGATCCCCAGTGTGTGCTGGCGCGCAAGAGCTGCCAGGTCGTCGTGTTCAGGCTTGCTGCGCCAGCGGCCGTCGGGCAGCTGGGCCTGCTTGAGCCGCACGGGCCCCAAGGGAGTGGCCAGCTCCAGGCTGCGGCGCGGCAGCACCCAGCGGGTCTGGGAATGTTCGCGCAACCCCAGGGTGGTGCTCTGCCGCCACCACACCCGGCGCAACCTCTCGGCCTGCTCGGGGGCGACAAGGGCCGTAAGCAGCTGGGCGGTGCGTCCTTTCTTCATGGCGATCGCCTGGCTGAACACCTCCAGGGCCCCGCCCTGGCGCAGCTCCTCAGCCAGAAAAGCCAGATCCTCCGCCGTGGCGTCGTCGATCTGGGCCTGCTGCACCAGCACGGTTTCTTGCTGCACGGTTTCGAGCTGGGCAGGACCGGAGCCGCCGCAATCGGTCAGGGTGAGTCGCAGCAGGTTGGGGCGATCCAGGCTGCGGGAGCCCAGCCCCACGCCCACCCGCTTAGGCACGTGGGTGGGGGGATGGCCAAAGCGCGTCGCCCAGCAGGCCGCTAATGCCAGACCGGTGGGGGTGGTGAGTTCGCCGGGGGGGAAGCCCTCGGCTGAGGCCAGGGGAATCGCCCGCAAGCGGGCCAGCTCCAATACGGCAGGCGCCGGCAGGGGCAGGGTGCCGTGGGCCGTTGCCACCAGGCCATGACCCGCCGGCGGCGGGCTGCACACCAGTTGCTCCACCCCGAAGTGCAGCAGCCCGGCGCACACCCCCACCACGTCCACCAGGGCATCGAGGGCGCCCACCTCGTGGAAGTGCACTTGCTCGGGGCTGTGGCCGTGCACTGCCGCCTCAGCCGCCGCCAGCAGGCCAAACACCTCCAGCACCCGCTGCCGCAAGGGCTCGGGCCAAGCGGCTTCTTGCAGTTGGCCGCGCAGGCTGCCCCAGAGCCGATGGGCCGGCTGGCGCTCCAGGCTCACCACCTCCAAATGCAGGCCGCGCAGGCCACCGCTGCGGCGCTCTTCAAGCTCCAAGCGGTAGGTCCCGGCCAGGCCGAGGGCGGCCAGGGGGCTATCGATCTCCGCCTGCGGTAGCCCCAGATCCAGCAGTGCTGCCAAAAGCATGTTGCCGGCTAGGCCCGTGGGCGCGTCCAGCAGCGCCAGCACCGCCTCAGGCCTCCCCAGCCAGGGGGCGCCCGAGCCTTGGCGCCAAGGCCAGCAGGGCATCGGCCTCGCTCTGTAATTGCTGTTGACTGGCGCGCAACTGGACCTCCACCTCCCGGCGGGCCCGGCGCTGTTCGCGCTGGGCGGTGTCAACGTCTTGGCCGGACAGGCCCCATAGCCGCCCCAGCAGGGCCCGGTCGTCGTTGCCGCCCACGCTCTGGCCATAGATCAGCTGCTCGGCCACCATGCCCGCCTGCAATACCCGGCTCCAGCGCCGCAGCTCCTCGGCCGGCAACTTGGCATGGGCCGGCGGCTCCAGTTCGGTGCTGCCGCTGGTGTTGAGGCCGGCCCGCAGGCAGGCCAGGGAACCCACCAGCACCTGGCGCACCGCCATCTCCTCCTGACGCGCCACCAGCAGGTGGCCCGCCTCATGAATAGCAATCCGCCGCAGGCGGGCGCGGCCACCGGGCAGGGCTTCGGCCAGCACATGGCCGCCGCGGCCACCGAAGCGGGCCGCATCCAAGGTGAGGCCGCCCAAGCCCAGGCCCGCTATCAGGGTCACAATCCAAGGCGAAAGGCCCAGGGCGGGGCCAAGAATCGCCGCCAGGCTGATCAAGCCCACGGCCAGGCCAGCCGCCAGGGGTTGGGTCATGGCCGGCGCGGGCCGCCCTGACCAGCCGCCGCCGGCCGTGCCTTGCCGCCCTTACCGCCCTTGCTTGCGGCACCATCGCGTCGACCCTTACCGCCCCGGTTACCCCGCTGGGCCACCGGACCGATCACTTCAAAGCTCTCCAACTGCAGCTGCTGGGCCTGGCGGCGCAGGTTGAGCGCCACGAAGTGGCGCAAATGCTCGAGGGGCAAATCACCCTTCAGCTGCAGCTTGAAGGGCACGGGCCGGCTGCCATCCGGGCGGGGCATCACCCGCACCTTCACCACCAGATCGCCGGTTTCAGGGCGGGTGTAAATCAATTCACCGCGCACCGAGAAGTAGTCGTCGCCCTCAGGCAATGCGTCTTGAGGGCTATCGGCAGCAGGACTCTCGGTAGCAGGTGATTCAGCAGCAGGAGATTCAGCTTCCTCGCCCGCAGCCAGGGTGCTGGGCTCCCACACACCCACCATCTGCATGTGCAACCCCTCCTCCTCCCTCGAGCGGGGGTAAACCACCCAGAGATGGGGCTCCTCGAGGTTGATGTGGCGGCGCATCAAAGTGAGCAGCCGGCCCAGCACCACGGCCTCCAGCTCGGTGCCATCAGCCGTGCGAATCACCCCCCGGGTGAGCTGCTCGGCATCGGTGGGCACATAAACACCACGCACCACGCCAATGGCCCGGTATTGCGTGGGTTCGGTTACCGGAGAAATCGGGTGTTGGCGCATGGGCTGAACTTTAAGTGCCCCAGGGCAAAGGCACAAAGGGCAGACTGGCATCCCATCGCAGGCCGCTTGCCAATGCCCGCCGCTCCCAACCGTTCCGGGATCTGGACTGGGCTCGCCATTGCGGGGGCAGGAGCGCTGTGCATTGCCGCTGGCTGGTGGCTGGCACAGATGCAGGCCGGTTCGGCTGGATCCGATCCCTCCCGCACGGCCCTGGAGCGTCAGGCCTCCTCCCTGCAGCGGCGGCTCAACCAGGGCGAGGCCAGCCAGGCCGAACAGCAGCGGCTGCTGGAGCTACTGGTAGCTCTAGATCGCAAAGCGGAGGCCACAGCGCTGCTGGAGCGCCTTGCCGACCAGCAACCCCAGCAGTGGTCGCTGCGGCTGCTGCTGGCCGAGCTGCGCCGCGACCAGCAGGACCGCAGCGGCGCTGAGCGGGAGGTGCGCCAACTGCTCAACCTGCGGCCCGACCAGATCGAGGGCCTGCAGCTGATGGCCCTGCTGCAACTGGAAATGGGGCGTGGAGACCAGGCCCAGAGCCAGCTGGAGGCGGCGCTGCAGAGGGCTAGCAAACGCCAGCTGAAACCGGAGGCCCTGCCGATCGGCCTGCTGCTTGCCAACCTGCTGCAGAAGCGAGGTCAGGCGGGCCAGGCCGAGTCCCTGCTGCTCAAATTGGCCGCAGAATTCCCCACCGACCAACGCCCCCTGCTGGCGCGGGCGATGCTGCAGCAGGAGCGCGGCGATATCAAAGGCGCCCAGGAGTCGCTGGCGTTAGCGCGCTCCCGTAAACCTGGCCCAAGCGACCCGCGCCTGGATCAGGTTGCCGCCGCCTGGGGATTGGCGCCGCTCAGGGACCCTTCACCGTTGCCGCCGGGGCAGCCGACGCCGGCGCTGCAGGCGGAGAGTGGAAATCCCTGAGGGCCGCGTCCACCGCATCGCCAGGGTTGGTGGCGTTATCCATGGAGGTGGCCTTGCGCAGCTTGTTCATCAAGTCGATTGGGTTGGCGGAATCGAGCGCCGAACCACCTTTATTGGTTCCGGTGCCGTAATCGAGCTCCCGCTCCTGCTGGGGGCTGCTGATCGTTTGGCCGTAGCCCTTTTCCTGGGCCCTGGCAGCTCCAACTCCAGCTACAGAAGCAACTCCAACTACCGAAGCAACTCCAAGTACCGAAGCAACAGCCGCGGCCAAAGGAAGCGTTGCGCCGAAATAGCCCAGGAAATTGGATCCCAGGGCCTTGCTTCCCAGTGCACTGGCAGAACGTGGGCGCGGAAGCGGCGGACTATCAGCGGCCATGGGTTATGCACTCCGATGTTCTCCGAGTCCCATCCTAGGTGCGTTCAAAACGAGGGAGGCAAGAGGTGACGATCAAATCCGTTCAGCTTGCCTTGCCTGCACTGGGGGAGGAGGGGAAGTGAACAACTACATCGTCTACTGGAAGTCCTTTGCCGAAACCGATAAGGGGACGGTCTGGCTCTGGTGCAGCCCGGAGATGACTGCCCACGCCGGACTCCGCCATGACGAGTTCATCCCTCTCCGTTCACGGGGCTACCGCCCAGCCCTCCTCATTGCCCGTGGCATCAACTGGACTGCGGCCTGGGAGGACGGCACCAGCCACACCTTCAAGGCCAGTCCCCAGGCAGGGCTGATTCAAAGTCTTAGCAAGGGTTGGGCTGTGTCCTGCGCATGACCATCGCCATCAGCGCCGTGATGTCGTGCATCACCGACTGCATCCCGGTGCGGATCGATTGAAAGCCTGCCAGCCGCAACAGGTTGAGCGCTGCGGTTCGCAATGTGGCCATCGCCCCTGCGCCATTACCTCGGTAGCGGTGGGCGTCTTCATGGAGTTGGGTGTCTCGGACCCAGTGCCAACACTCAATGCTCCAGCGATCTCTTACCAGTTGCATCAGGGCTTCTGGGGTGGTGCGCAGGCTCGTGAGAAACAGATGAGTGGCACAGAAGGGCTTGCCGTCACGGGTACCGGTGGCCTCCAACTCA
>NZ_JAGQAY010000049.1:0-9162 GCF_024345355.1 Cyanobium sp. WKJ7-Wakatipu | reverse complement strand
ACGGGACCTCACACCTTCACTGCTATTTCCGTCACTAGCTGATCTCTCAGCTAATAAAACCAAAGCTCCAACACCCTCCCTCTCAGGCGGTGCAGGCTCCCTTGATCCGTGACGCAGTGAAAGCGTCGGTTCCTAAACTTTTTAGTTGTCCAGGTGCTTCCGCCTCCTCCCCCTCTCGGGAGTTCTCGGCGGAACGTCGCCTCTCAGCGACTCAGAAAACTTACAACACCGTCGGCTCTCGCCTTCTTCGTCGTAAGCCTGCTCGCTTCGGGATCTTCCCCCTTGCGCGCAGTCCAAAAACATATCACCTCTGTTGCCCTTCTGGCAAGGACCCGTATCGAGCGCGACAGCGCATCAAGCCAAAACCATTGCGGCCAGGCATTTAGGTGCATTCCATTTGCCGCCTTCCCCCTGGCGCCGCTGCAGGCCTTTCAGCGCCAATTGCGCCAAGAGTTGGCCAATAGGGGAGCCACTGGGGCAGGGAGGCTCCCAGGGCTCTGCCAGGGACGGGCCAAAGCAGCTGAAAGAGCCTCTCTATTCATGCCATAAAAAAAGCCGCGACCGGAGTCGCGGCTCAATGAGGGGACCTAGACAGAATGCCTAGGCTGATTTGCTCCTAAATCTCAGAACAGACCAAGGGTGAGTGACTTGTCGATCGGCATAGCTGCGCCAATGCCGAGATAAATCGCAAACACCGTGCCGAACAAGAAGGTGGCCATGGCCACGGGCCTGCGGAAAGGATTCTGAAACTTATTGAAACTCTCGATGAAGGGCACCAGCATCAGGCCCAGGGGGATCATCGTCTGCAGGGCAATGCCCAAAAGCTTGTTAGGAACGACCCTGAGGATCTGGAAGACCGGATACAGGTACCACTCAGGCAGGATCTCGAGCGGGGTTGCAAACGGATCAGCCTTGTCGCCCAGCATGGCCGGATCCATGACTGCCAGACCAACCATGCAGCCAATGGTCCCGAGGATTACCACGGGGAACATGTAGAGGAGGTCGTTGGGCCAGGCTGGCTCACCGTAGTAGTTGTGACCCATGCCCTTCGCCAACTTGGCGCGGAGCTTGGGATCGGTGAGATCGGGCTTCTTAAGGATGTGCATGGCAGCTGCCGGCAGCAGGGATCTTTGTGGTGATGGTGTGGAGCTTAAGGGGTGAGATTCGGGAGGCGAGAGGCCTCGAATCAATAGGTCACAAGGGACCAGAGATGCCCTGCTTCCGGATCATCAGGAAGTGCATCAGCATGAAAACGGCAAGCAGCCAAGGCATCACGAAGGTGTGCAGGCTGTAAAAGCGGGTCAGGGTGGACTGACCAACGCTCTCTCCACCGCGGAGAAGCTCAACCATGAAATCTCCGATTACCGGCACAGCCGCGGGGACTCCAGAAACAATTTTGACGGCCCAGTAGCCGAGTTGATCCCAAGGCAAGGAGTAGCCGGTAACGCCGAAGGAAACGGTGATCACCGCCATGGTGACGCCCGTAACCCAGGTGAGCTCCCTAGGACGCTTGAAACCACCGGTGAGATAAACGCGGAAGACGTGCAGGATCAGCATCAGCACCATCATCGAGGCGCTCCAGCGGTGCACAGACCTGATCAACCAGCCAAAGCTGACGTCAGTCATGAGGTACTGGACAGAGGAATAGGCCTCGGCCACCGTTGGCTTGTAATAGAAGGTCATCGCAAACCCAGTGGCGAACTGGATCAGGAAGCACACCAGGGTGATGCCGCCCAGGCAGTAAAAAATGTTGACGTGGGGGGGCACGTATTTCGACGAGATGTCGTCGGCAATCGACTGGATCTCAAGGCGCTCGTCGAACCAGTTGTAAACCGGGTTCGAAGCCTGTCCGGAGTTTCCAGCAGGAGTGTTCGCCATGCAGCTGGGAGGTTTGGTTGCGAGAGTCTACCGATGACCTCGAGCCGCTCGTGAGTGCCCCGCCCATTAGGCCAGCGCCTTCTAAACCGTTTGCAACAGCCGTGAAAAACCGCTTGGCAACACTGCTGCAGCATTTGCTTGGCACCGTGCTGGGCCTGGCCCTGCTGGCAGCCAACTGCGCGACGGCCTTGGCCCTCAGCGATACCCAGCAGCTGGTGGTTGAGGCGTGGCGCCTAGTGAACCAGAGCTACGTGGATCCAGGCCGCTTTGAAACGGTGCATTGGAAGCGGCTGCGCCAAAAAGCGCTCGAGCAACCAATCAACAGCTCAGGCGATGCCTACGACGCCATCGAATCAATGCTCACCCCCCTTGGGGATCCCTACACCCGCCTTTTGCGGCCTGCCGACTACGCCACCCTGCGCTCCAACACTCAAGGCACCGTGACCGGAGTGGGACTGCAGCTGGGCTTGCGCAGCAACGACCAAGCAGTCGTTGTGATCGCCCCCCTGGACGGCTCCCCCGCCGCTGAAGCCCTTATCCCTAGTGGCGCCGAGGTACTGCAGGTAGATGGCCAGGACACTGGGGGGCTGGGGCTGGAACGCACCGCAGCCGCCCTGCGCGGCCCCGCCGGGAGCCGGGTGCTGGTGCAACTCAACATGCAAGGACAGCCGCGCGAAGTGGAGCTCGAACGGCGGGAGGTGGAGCTGCGTCCGGTGCGCAGCAAGCGGCTGCGGGTGGGAGAGCACACCCTCGGTTACCTGCGTATCACCCAATTTTCTGAACCGGTGCCCCAGGACGTGCAGGAAGCCCTCGCCGATCTCAACAGCAAGGCGATCGAGGGACTGATTCTTGATCTGCGCAACAACTCCGGCGGGCTGGTGAGCGCCGGCTTAGCCGTGGCCGACGACCTGCTCAATGGCGAGCCCATCGTGGAAACCCAGGACCGTGATGGACTCAGCTCGCCCCAACAGGCCAACCCCGGCATGCTCTTCGATGGGCCGATGCTCACCCTGGTGAACGGCGGCACAGCTAGTGCCAGCGAAATCCTTGCGGGAGCACTTCAAGACAATGGCCGCAGTGAGCTGGTGGGAGCTCAAACCTTCGGCAAAGGGCTGATTCAGACCCTGATACCACTGGGCGACACCAGTGGACTTGCCGTAACCGTGGCCCGTTACCTCACCCCCAGTGGCAGGGACATTCAGCACCAGGGAATCGCACCGGATCTAGTGCTGCCCGAACCCGAACCCTTGGATCCCGGCGGTGAGGGTGACGGCTGGCTTGATGCCGCGGGCCGCTTGCTGGCCAGCCGGCTTGAAGCGACCCTCTGAATATGGGAGAGCGCACTTATCACGATCCACTGCACGGAGCGATTCGACTCGATCGCACCGATCCAGCTGAAGCCCTGGCCATCGACCTGATCGATTCCGCTCCCTTCCAGCGCTTGCGCCGAATACGTCAATTGGGCCCAGCCTTTCTGACCTTCCATGGAGCCGAGTCCAGCCGCTTCACCCATTCCCTCGGGGTGCTGCACCTAGCCCGCCTAGCCCTGCAACAGCTGGAGCGTCACCACCTTGAACTGGCGGAACATCGAGCCGTGCTCTACGCCGCGGCGCTGCTGCACGATGTGGGCCACGCTCCCCTGAGCCACTCCGGCGAGGAGATGTATGGGCTGCACCACGAGGCTTGGTCGGGGCGTCTGATCCGGGAGCATCCGGCCTTGCGCGACCGCCTCGAAGCCCACTCCCCCGGCACGGCCAGCGTCGTGGCCGACCTGCTAGAGCACGGCCGCCACCCCTGCCCGGCGATCAAGGCCCTAGTGAGCAGCCAGCTGGACTGCGACCGGCTCGATTACCTGGTCCGCGATAGCTACAGCACGGGCACTACCTACGGGCGGCTGGATCTCGAGCGGATCCTGGCCGCCTTCACCTTGGCTCCCGATGGCCAGCTGGCGATCACCCCAAAGGGCCTGATGGCCGTGGAGCACTACCTGGTGGTGCGCAACCTGATGTATCGCAGCGTCTACAACCACCGGCTCAACGTGGTGTGCAACTGGCTGCTCAACCAGGCCATCGCCACTGCCCGACGCCTGGGGCCAAAGCGAGTTTGGGCCGACCAGGTGATGGGCCGCTGGCTGTGGCACTGCGACGCTCTCGATCTGGAGTCTTTTCTTGCCAACGACGACATCCGCACTGGCTACCACCTGATGCGCTGGATGGAAGAGGGCCCGGCCGAACTGCAGGATCCTTGCGGTCGACTGCTGGAGCGGCGTCTACTCAAGGCCACCGATGTGAGTCACTGCAGCCCCGCCCAGCGACTGGAGCTCCTGGCTGCAGCGAGGCAGTTAAGCGAAGCAGAGGGCCTGAGCGCCGAAACCAGCTGCGGCCTGCAGCAGCGCCAGAGCCGCGGTTATCACCCCTACAAGGGTGGACTGCGCCTTTGGGATGGCGAGCACCTACAGGCCCTGGAGCAGCGCTCAAACCTGGTGCAAAGCCTCACTGTTGAAGTCGAGCTGGCCTGGCTGATCCATCCCGGTGAGGTGGCACCTAAGTTGCGCCAATTGCTGGGGCGCTGAGGGGGAATGGGGATGGAGATAGGACCGGGAACGGAGTTGGAGCCTGCTCTCGGAGCCTTGTTGGTTGCAGACGAATCTGGGCGAGGCAGCCACCGGCTAGTGCTGCCCGCCTCTTGCCAGACCCCTTTGCCCGCTCTGGTGCAACAAGCAATCGATAGCGGCGCCCTGCTGGCTAATCGGCCAATCGAGGGCCAGGTGCTGCTCGAGGCTGGGGCCTGGCGTATCGGCCTAAGCCAACTTGGCGAGCTGCAGCGCACCCTGAACGGCCGGGGGCTTGAGCTGGTGACGATCTGCAGCAGTCAGCCCCACACCCACGTAGCAGCTGCGGGGCTGGGAATCTTGAGCCAGTGGCCTAATACAACCGCTCCAGAGAGCCCCGCCAAACCAGATTCCGACCTGCAAGTGCATCGGGGCACCCTTCGCTCCGGCGACCATCTGGAAACATCGGGCAGCGTGCTGCTGCTTGGGGACGTAAACCCAGGGGCGCGGATTTCAGCCGCAGGCCATGTGCTGGTGTGGGGGCGATTGAGGGGTGTTGCCCACGCCGGCTGTCAGGGCGACAACTTCGCCCGCATCGTGGCCCTGCAGCTACGACCGCTGCAGCTGCGCATTGCCGGGGCGGTGGCTAGGGGCCCCGAGGGCGCCCCCCCAGCCGGGTTTGCCGAAGAAGCTCGGATAGTGGCGGGCGCCATCCAAATAGACCCGGCCCAACCAGTCTGGCCCCTTAGCGGTTAATTACACCCAGACCGCCCAGCACACCGGCCACCGCCATAAACCAGAGCGGCGAAATGCGGGTGCGCAACATCAGCACGCAAACCAGAACTGACACCACCACCCCAGCCCAATTGGTGTCAGCCGTGCGCAGAATCTTGAGCCCCACGGCAAACAAAATTCCTAAGGTTATTGGCCCTAGGCCTCGCTCAAACGCCACGCGCCAGGGGGAGTGTTCAAGGCGCTTCCAACTAAGGCAGGCCATGACCATAAGCAAGGTAGAGGGCAACAGGATCGCTGCTTCGGCGCCGTAGGCGCAGAGCAGGGCCCAGAAAGGCCCCTCCCGCCAGCCGGCCCCGAGACCAAGCAAACCCACCAACATTGAGCTGGGACCAGGTGCCGCCTCCGCCAGGGCATAAAGATCGGCGAATTGGGTATTAGTGAGCCAGCAAAACTGGGCCACCGCCAAATGGTGATATTCCGCCAGCAGGGTGTTGCCACCGCCAAGTGAAAACAGCGACAGTGATAAAAACTGCCAGAGCACCTGCACCAAGGTGCCCAAATCGGAGAGGCGAGCTGGCTCACACGCCACCGCCGCGGCCAGCAGCCCACTCATGGATTGCTCTGCCGGCGGGGCCAATACCAAGCCATGGCCAAGGGACCGGCTATCAACACCACTGGAATCAAGCGCTGGTCAAACAAGCTGAGTGCCAGAAAGACCACCGCAGCAAGCAGCAAAGCAACCCGATCATTCCAATACTGATCAAGAATCTTGAAACCCATGGAAAGGGCCATCCCCGCTGCTGCAGCCACCACCCCGGCCAGCACCCGATCTACCGAGGGGATGGTGTGGAAATGGAAATAGGCCAAACCCAGCCCCATCAACAGGCTGAAGGGGAGCAGCAACATGCCGGCCAGGGCTACTAAAGCGCCTGGCAAACCGTGGAACTCGGCACCGATGTACACGGCCATGTTGATCTGATTTGGCCCGGGGAAAAGGCGGGCAACCGTGAGTCCGGTGAGGAATTGCTCGTTGGACATCCAACGGCGCTGCTCGACCACAATCCGCTGGCTCCAGGCGGACAGGCCACCACCAAAGGCCGAGAGCGCCACCTGGAGCATCCCCCAGAACAACTCAGAAAGGCTGGGGCGCCGCTCAGTCATGGACGAAGTGGGGATCTGGTGGCAATTCGCCGTCCTCGTGCAGGCTGGGATCAAGGGGATCTGGAGCGTGATATTTCTTTGCCGCATCCCAATCAGCCTGGAAGGTGCTGCGCAGCCTCTCCACCACCTCGGGGGCATCGGATTCGATGCCAAGCTCGCGCCGCAGATCAAAGGCACTGCGATCGATGTTCATGGAACCGGTCTGGGCGTAGGCACCGTCAACCAAAATCAACTTGGCGTGCAGTTTTAGGTGCTTCTGCCGCCGCACCTTCACACCAAAGCGCTCCATTACCCGCAGCGAAGAGAATGTGTCGTAGATGTCCCAGTCGGAGATGCCGTGCTTGCCACCACAGAGGAAGCGCACCTTCACGCCGCGCTCCCGGGCCGAAATTATTCTCTCCAAAATCACCGCATCCACAAATTTTGGGTGCTGAATCCAAAGGCTTTCGAGCGCCATATCAATGATCCTGGCCATCTGGCCGCGGCTGTGAACGCTGCTCCACACCAGGCCCACAGTGAGATCGGGATGGAAAAAGCTGCGGTTCCAGTCGGCCTCAAAGCAAGCGATCACCTGCTCCACAACAGGCACTGCATAACTGACGACCCCGTAGTCACGGGTCTCAGTGAAGTATTTGTCGCTGAGGTTAAAGGTGGCAATTAGCACGCAGGTGGAATCCACCACCAGCGACTTCTCATGGGTGACTGGAAAGGCTTCGCTGGTCCAGGCCACCTGAATGCCGCAGGCATCGAGGCGGGCATGGGCCTCATCATTCCAACGGTCACCGCCGGAGGTGTGCGGATTGAGCATCACCCGCACCAGCACGCCACGGTGCTGAGCCCGGATCAAGGCCTGCTCAATGGTCTCCGACTGCAACTTGAACTGCTTGATCCGAAGTGTCTCCTGGGCAGAGTCGATCAAAGCCACCACAGCCACTGCGCCGTCATCGGGCATCACCAGCAGCTGCTGGTGATGGTGCAGATGGTTAGGCCCACCTGGGGTTTGGGTCATCCCTTCTCAGAGCCTGAACACCCCTTTTTAGAGCAGCTGCCGCCAGTAGCAATGCCAGCCCCAATACCTGCAACTCAAGGTTTTGGCCTTAACCTGCCCTCAATCCAGCCTGTGCCGTGGCAGCCACGTCTACCCGCTACATCCTGATCTGCTCCGGCAAAGGAGGCGTGGGCAAAACCACCCTCACCGCCAACCTCGGCATAGCCCTTGCCAAGCAAGGGGCTCGCACCGCCGTGCTCGATGCCGACTTCGGCCTACGCAACCTCGACTTGTTGCTCGGCCTGGAAAACAGGATCGTTTACACAGCCCAGGAGGTGCTGGCCGAAACCTGCCGCTTGGAGCAAGCCCTGGTGAAGCACAAGCAAGAGCCAAACCTGGCCTTGCTTCCCGCTGGCAATCCACGGATGCTCGAGTGGCTCCAGCCCGACGACATGCGCAAGATCGCTGCCATGCTCGGCGAGCACTTCGATTACGTTTTAATCGATGCGCCGGCAGGCATCGAGGGGGGCTTTAGGAACGCGATGGCGGCCGCACGCGAAGCAATCGTGGTCACAACACCGGAGGTTTCGGCCGTGCGAGATGCCGACCGGGTGATTGGCCTGCTCAATAGTGAAGGCGTAAAGCCAATCCAGCTGGTGCTTAATCGGGTGCGGCCCAAAATGATGGCAAATCAGGAGATGCTGGCCGTCAGCGATGTCACCGACATCCTGGCCCTGCCCCTACTTGGCCTCGTGCTGGAAGACGAGCAGGTGATAGTGAGCACCAACCGCGGTGAGCCCCTCACCCTCACTGGCAATAGTTCCCCTGCTGGCCGCGCTTACACCAATGTGGCCCGCCGCCTGCAGGGTGAAGAGGTGCCGCTGATCGATCCGAGCAAAGAGCGCCAAGGGCTGCGGGCCACGATCGGTCGCCTGATGCAAACCAAGATCTTCTGAAGCCGATGACCTTGCTTGATGTGATCAACAAACTGTTGGGGCGGCAGCCCGCCAGTGCCAACACGGCTAAGCAGCGACTGCAGTTGGTGCTCGCCCACGACCGCAGCGACCTCAATCCCGAGCTGCTGCAACAGATGCGCCGCGAAATCCTTGAGGTTGTGAGTCGTTATGTGGAAATCGACTTTGAGGAAGGGGATGTGACCCTGGAAACGGAGGACCGAGTCACGGCCCTGGTAGCCAACCTGCCGATTCGGCGAGCCAAGCTGCCGGCTCCCACCCCTATTCCTGAGCCAACCCTGGAGAACGAGCTCAGTTCCTGAGACGGTGTGGGAACTCTTAAGGGCAGCCACACCAATGCCATGCCCTGTTCAACTGCCTTCGAGCATTCAGAACTCTCCGCCGCAGAGCGTCGTGTGCTCGTGCAACTGGAACGGGGCTACAGCAACAAGGCAATTGCCGCCGCCTTAATTCTCAGCAGGCGCACGGTCGAAAGTCATATGTCGAGCCTGCTGGCCAAAACCGGCTGCCAAAGCCGCACCCAGCTGCTGCTCTGGGCGCTGGGTGAGCGATAAGCTCAGAACAGGAAGCCGCCAAACGACTTCCATTGCCGGCTTAGCTCAGTGGTAGAGCAGCGCTTTTGTAAAGCGAAGGCCATCGGTTCAAATCCGTTAGCCGGCTTTGAGGTTCAGATCCATTGCGAGGGAGGGGGTGCAACGGGTCTTGGGGATCGGGGCCTGCCGGAGGAGCCCCGTCTCTTGATAGTGGGTCGTGATTACCCAGCTCACTCCGCACAGGGCGAACTGGTCGCATAGACTGGTACGCATATACCAGCTAGCCCATGTCGCGCAGTGCCGTCCAGTTTCAGAAAGGCCTCTCGCTGCCTGAGTTCCAAC
>NZ_JAGQAY010000048.1:0-9388 GCF_024345355.1 Cyanobium sp. WKJ7-Wakatipu | reverse complement strand
CGATAAGATCGAGATCTGTTGCGGCTGAATGGCTTTCGGGCACAGGGAGGAGGCAATTCCGCCGACCTCAACTCATGCTGGCAGCCCAGGCAAGCTCGCCTGTGCCAGACTTTGAATCAGCCCTGCCCTTGGAGGTGCGTCTTTGCAAGGCTCCACAGCCATTAATAGGCAGAACTTGCTTTGCGATTTACAGTGAAACAGTACCGTGCATCTTTCTCAGAGAGTTAACGACCGCAGGGAAGGGGGGGGTGACAAAACTGTCGAATAAAAAGCATTCACCCTGAGGAGCAGGGCGTCGGACATAGCGAGACCATCGCGGCAGCTGGAGTGACATATAGAAATATCTATCCACACAAATCCTGCTATCGCTAGAGCACGACAGCGACTGTAGCAAATCAAACACTACCCCAGCGGGAGGTTTATGCAGTTTATGCATAACGCTTGACAGGGCTGTCGCGGTAGAGTACGTTCTTGGTAATTTAGTGGAATCGATGAGGAAGCTTTACGCTTTGACCATTGCTTTGTCTGCCACTCTGTTTTCAGTGGTCTACAGCGAAAGGGCGCTTGCCCAGCAGAAGCCAGCAGATCAGGTTTATGCATTGGCAAAGAAAAATCTCACTCCAGACTACTACGTTCTATACCGTATCGTAGATAAACTTGCACGTGCCAATAATTTCGCCACCGGTAGTTGGCGTGTACGTATTTCAGAAGAATATTTTCTTAATGGATTTGCGGACGAGGCGAATCTGATCGTTGTCCCAAGGCCTGCAATGAGCCAACTTTCTGGGGATGCCGATTCCTTGGCATGCATGGTCGGTCGTGAGTTTTCACATCATGTGCGCAAGCATAAAGCGATTGGCCCGAACGAACAGGCTGCATTGAAAAAACAGATTCAGGAGGAAGCCATCGCTGCTGCCCAAGCAAACGAAAATAGTAAGCGTGGTTGGGGCATGGGGCTAGGAATCGTTGGTGGTATCTTCGGAGTAAATACTGGTGGTATCCAGAATGTTGTAAATTCCAATACAGACCGTGCTACAGAAAAGATGATTGCAGAAAAGGAAGCAGAACTGAATAAGCGTATCGCCGAAACCTCTGCTCGAATTGAGAAGGAAGCAGACGAGGATGCTTTCATTTATCTCGCACGTGCCGGACGAGATCCCAAGGGTTGCATTCGATACTTGGACTTCATCAGTCGCGATCCAAAATCGGAACCCAATCCGAGCAGCCCACAGATTCCAGGAAGAATCCAGTCTTACCGGGATTTTATTGATAGAGAATCTGCCTCCAAGTACAAGACTGAAGGGAATGCTAACCTCACTCGATACTCCAAGCCACTAACGTATGCTATTACGGATAATGGAGCTTCCCTGAGAGTCGATTCAACTAAAGGTTCAGCAGCAAAGCAAATTGACTCATTCTAGCCTCGGCGCACGCAATATTTTACTCCGTTTATTTATATCCTTTAAACAAATCAGATGAACCCACCTCTAGACTATAGTTTTTTGAGATTCTACAGCGCTGGCTTGGCATTCTTGGCAAGCTTATTCAGCCAGGTTTTAGCCCCGCAGCAGGCCCATGCCAAAGCTCAGTATTTTAGCTGTGTCAACAAATCAGGGGTTCCTACAACTGTTGCCAACATGTCTAGTGGCAAACAGGTCGAGATGATTCGATGGACATCCAGCATTTTTACTGATGATGGATGGACGCCCGAGAGAAGATGTCAGGAAGTTTCTAGCAGATTTACTGAATACAATAACAAGAACCAACTACGCTATTTAGCTACTGGAAAGATAAATGGCATGCACGTCATCTGCGTTGCCTTGAACAAAGGGGATCGTTGCTCTGATCTTGTTTACACCCTCAAGCCCGGTCAAAATCCTACACAAACACTGAATAGGCTGTTTGGAATCCAACGAAAAGCAACTGGTCCGCTTAATGAGACTGGAGACAGGGCATACATTGACATCAATGAATATCTCGGCATTGGCAAGACAGAAAACCTGCCTGCAATGACTACTGGTGATAAGTTGAATGACTGGTGATTCTGGCTCTAATCACTCAATCATGATCAAGAAAATAATACAGATTTTCACTCTGCATCTAAGTAGCATTTGTCTGCTGGTCCAATTCCCATCGGATTTGAATGCGAGAGAAGTCTCGCGCTCAGTTGTCCAAATCCAAAACCAGTCAGAACCTGGAAGTGGTTTTTTCTTGAAAGTGGGCAGCAAGACGGTTTTTATCACAGCCCGGCACGTTTTAGGTTTATCCGGTGAGAAAGTAACTCTTAGCCTCCCAGGTGGAGGCAAGCTAGAGATCCCATTAAAGGATCAAATACCGATAGACAGACTAGATTCTGCAATCCTCATTATTGAGGCTACACCAGTAAGCATAGTTCCTCTCGAAGTTTCTAATAAGCCACTCAAGCAAAACCAGATCCTAAGTGTTTGGGGGTATCCTATATCTGAGAATAATACAGTGACCAAGCTGGGTTCAAGGAATGGACCTTACCTTGGCACTCCTTCCTCGATTAAAGATGGGTATAGTTTATTGTATGAAGCGCAAACACAGATTGGCTTTTCTGGCGGGCCCATTATCGATGAGCTTGGGATGGTAGTCGGGATGCATGGAAGATCTGAAAGTATGCAGTCCTCGACAGGGCAGTCAGTAAGAACTGGAAAGGCATTGGGTATCCCAATAGGTGAGATTCTTGCAGCTGTTTCCGGTCCCAGTCAAATTGGCCTGCAAATTGATGAGAAAGCGTTGGCAGTAGAGGCCAGCCGCGCCTCAATGAAAAGAGTCTACGAAATTATGACGAACTCTTCCCTCAGTGACCAGTTATTAGAAGAACTTGGTCGCGCTGAAAAAGGTGGCTTGCCAAAATATTGTATTGAGATTTCAAGGGCATACTATTATACTTTTTTTAGCTCTCTCCCTGACTTATCAAAGGCCTCTTCAAGCCAGACTATTGCCAAGAAAACGGATGGTGTTGACCCAGCTTATTACGCGCTCGGAAGCCTAGTCAGCAGAAAGTCTGCCGACTTTAAAAAGTCCTTAACCTATGACAGAATCCTTGAGCAAACTGGTCACTCTAGCTACTTGCAGTTTAGTGAAAGGAGGCTTTCAAATGAGGTTCAATTAGCAGTAGAAAAGTGTTCTAAGCTTTAATTTTTATTGCAACTAATTACTCTCAAGTTATGTTTTCTACCAAGTATTGATCCCATTACAGCTTGATGCTAATTTTAAGTCCATATTAAACTCAGAACTTGGTAGTTTACATACTTATGAAAAGGCTCTTACTCTTGATATTTCAATCCTCAATAGTTATCCTAGCTGTACGCGGTCAGGTTTTTGGATTGCCAGCGGTCAAAAATCAGCCCCAGCCATCGTCACTGAACCACAAAGTTACGGAGAATAAGCTTAAGTCCGGTTCGTCGACTGATGAAGGCTCTGATAAAATCAGTCGTGCTTCTATCACAGTGCAAGTAATCAACGGTGACCAAAAAGGATCGGGTGTCATCATTCGAGATAAACAAAAGAAGCTATGGATAGTGACCAATCGACATGTTGTTGGTGAATCCTTAAATGTATGTGTTCTATTCTCAGATGGAAATATTTTGCCTGGCATTGTATTTAGACCAAGGCGCGCTGAGAATGATATTGCCTTTATATCTTACGCTCAAGTAAATGCAAATACGTCATATGCAGATCCAGATTTACTTTTTGATACTGAATCTGTCAGTCTTGTCCTGGCAACTGGATATGCAGCAAGTACAAATACATACCTAGAAACTTCTGGCGTTACTATTCCCATGCTTCGAGGTAATGTACTGGAATCCGGCTATTCACTCACTTATAGTAATCAAGTAGAGAAGGGAATGAGTGGAGGAGGGATCTTTTCTGACGACGGTCAAATTATTGGGATTAATGCATTACACAGCGAACCATTATGGATTGGTGACTGGTACGATTCTCGAGGAATGAAGGTAAAAGCAAGTCTTGGTAAAAAGCTAGATACTGTTTCAGTTGGTATAGCTATTCAGACAATCTTCTCTCAGCTAGATCGTCTTGAAGTAAAGAATAACATCAAGGGTGTGGCAGATGATTGCCCCAATAAAAACATGATCAAATAAAGGGTTCACAAAGGGATTATATGTTGTCATCCTTAGCCCAAGTGCCAACATCAAGAAGATGCAATTCCTGCGATTATGCCATAAACTCAGTTTAAGTATTTAATTTCATTGGCAACACCGCCGTTGTGATACTTGTGCGGAGCGGCGAAATAGTTGCTTGTGCAAATGGATATAATTTTTATCGATTTCGCTTATAGAATAGGAGCGACAATAGCGTGGCAGCAACAAGAACTAAAGCCTGAACCAAGAGGACCAGTAGAGACTCTGTGATTGTGTCCCCAACATGTTCATAGTCAGTTGCGCCAGATACAAGATCAATGGCATCTTTACCGCCGGGTATCAATTTAGTAATTTCTGTAACAGCACCTAGAGCCCGCATTGACCAGCGGCTTGTAACAACAGAATAAAGACTTTTTGCACCATCACCTAGAATAAAAAGAACGCCACCGAATACAAGCTGAGGTATAAGAAGAAGAGGGGCAATACTGCTTGCTTGCTGACTGTTCTGAACAAGGCTTGAGATAAGCAGTGACTGAGAGCCGATAGCGACTAATGTAGCAAAGAAGATAAACCAGAGACTTAAAAACCAGTTGTCAATTGACTGAGGTGAATCAAATAGGAATACAACCGACGCTGCCACTAATAAACCTTGAGTCAATGCCTGGGTAAGCATTACAAGAACTTTGGATGACAAATAAGCTTCTGGAAGAAGGTTGAAAGCCCGCTCTCTAATAAATATCGAACGTTCTTTGACAATCGTTTGGAGTGATGTTGAGAGCCCGACCCATATTGTTGAGCAGACTATGACAAATAGAATCCGCAAAGCATCTGGATATACACCCGGGGATAAATTTTCATGGTCTGAAAATATAGATCTGTTGTTGGCTGCAATCGCGATCATCACTGTAGCAAGCGGCGCTGTAACAGCATTTAGGACTAGAGACGTCATATCCCTAAACTGAAGCCTGAAGTCGCGAGAAATGAGTGTTTTTAATTGTGAGGGTAATTCCCTCACTCTAGCCTGAAAGTCAAGTGATGAGCTTGGTATATTAGATGTAGTACTTGCACACAAATTGGGCAGGCGCCTAAATGGTGACAGCCTAAAGGCTTCAGCAAGATTCGCAATCTCACTATCATCCTTTTCTAAAAACTGGTAGATATCGGCAAAGTCTCCCTTAACTCCAAAATAGTTTGCACATTCATCAGGTGCCCCCGCATAACAGAGATGTCCCCCACGGCCAAGGAACACGACTTGGTCACAGAGCATCACATTGTTGGTGGCATGCGTGACAAGAGCAACGGTCTTCCCACTATCGGCGAGATGACGGAGAAGCTCCATCATTCTTTTATCTAGACCTGGATCAAGACCTGACGTTGGCTCATCGAGAAATAGGATTCTTGGGTCTGCAATAAGCTCAACACCGATGCTAACTCTTTTACGCTGACCGCCGCTAAGTTCTTTGACTCGGGCCGACCGCCGATGTGTCATCTCTAATTGGCTGAGTACACGCTCAACACCCTTGCGTCGTTGTTCTGGATCTGGCAATTTGAGACGTGCAGAGAAGCGAAGCACTTCTTCTACAGTAAGATCTTTATGAACAATATCATCTTGAGGAACAAACCCAACTTCCTGCTTGATTGATCGATAGCAATCTCGTAGCTCACTTCCGTTTACATATATATTCCCGCGGTAGTCCATGTTTTGTCCTACTATGGTAGTCAGTAGACTAGATTTTCCCGCCCCACTACCACCAACAAAGGCTACAAGCTGACCAGGCTCGATTGATAAGCTACTTCCTGCTATCCGCCCGGGAAGACATAGATCTCTAATATCAATGCGGTAGTTCTGGCCAGAGGTCTCTTTCTGAAGTTTCCCACCTAGCCAACCAAATACATATGTACCCACCTTTATTTGGTCGCCTTCCCTCAGAGGCGCAGCCTTGTTGACTCGCTTATCATTCAGATAGATCCCGTTTGCACTCTTGTCTTCAATGATATCAAGTCCATGTACCTTCCTGATTACACAATGAATCCTTGATATGGTAGGCCCTTCAATCCGAACGCTACAGGCCTCAGATCTCCCTATGGTTATATCTGTGTTGTCTTGCAGTGAAGACGGCTCGGTATTAACATTGCTGAGCCAATCAATCCTAATGGCCGATTTAAGGAGGCTACCTATCTGAAGCTCAGATGCTTGCTCCCAATGTTGCCATTGCGATGAACTTATATAGCGATTATTTAGGCGGGTCCCATTGGTGCTCTCTTTTAGTCCGTTCCCGTCACAGATAGTCAGTCTACCATCGTTTCCAAGCCTTATCCTCAGCTGAATACCAGAAACGATAGACCAATGCGATGGGACTTGAAGATCTGCTTGTTGGGAACGGCCAAGTGACCAATCACCAGGCCCAATACTGAAAGCAATCTTTTCGTTTTGGCATCTAGCATTAATGGTTGTTGTCATTGCTTCATTCCTAGTTCTTGATGATGCCGCTGCCCCACTTCAGTATTCTATTGAGTTCACTCTGGGGATTGTTAATCTGATCTTGAAGTACATCTGAGGATTTCTCTATGACCTTTTTGAAATTAGTATCATCGGAAGCGACGCAAGCACTTAAGGCCCCCTCTCCGTATCCATGGAGGAAGGCTCTCTTCCTCATTTGTGGTGTGCCATGCCAATCTTTCTCTAACGGTAAATAGTCACCAATATTCTCAAGCAAACTTGCGGCATTTTGAACCATCTGACTTGAGATAGGTATGGGTGTCGCATTTTTCATATAGACACCTGCTACACAATCGGCTTGAACCTCATCAATGACAGATGACCAAATAATGTTCTTGGTAAAACCCTGAACAGCATGCAGCCTCGCATGGGCGTATTCGTGAGCTACAACTACAGCAACACCCTCCGGTCCGTATTTATTGCCGAGAGCTTGCAATGTTTTGTCCGTAACATAAATACTTCGAGACGCTGGGCAGTAAAATGCTGTCAAACTCCCATCGCCAACCTTGCCACAAGCTGTTGTGAGGCCAGGCGATGCTGGGATCACGGATGAAACATCACGAACTCTGAAGTCATAAGCTCTGATCAGTTCTTCCGTTCCTTTTGCCACGATTGCGTAGGGGCTCTGGGCATAGGCCGTGGATGAAGCTAGAACGATAGCAATACAGAGGATCGGAGAGAATTGTCTCATGAAGACTATTATTCTCATTTACTCTACCACGATGTGGTGCTATTTATTCTGCGCTGTGCTGAGTGGGCTGGGGCTACTCCGCTGGTCTGCCCCGAGGCTCCCGGACGAGGCAACGTGACCGCTTGCTATTATGTTGGAAAATTTGAAAATATGGATAGGGATTATCGGCTGGGTCAGCGATTCTCTGAATGCATCCAGGGCATCCGTCCTGATTCTCAGCAAAAGCTCTTTGCTATCTTTAGTGATTTGGCAGGTGCTGATCATGAGATCATTTCTGCTTTTCGACTGTTATTCTGTAACCCGCTTTATACGTCGTTATTCCTTGAGCGACTACAGGTCAGCCCTGCTGAAGTCGTTTCCCTTGCCTCGATTGCACAAAACAGTCTTTCTCCAGCTCTTGCGAGACGAGCTGACGTTTTTGTGCGCGGTTTTTTTGGCCTTGCTAATGATCAGCCAGCCTCCGCCGAATCGCCTATGCCTGCCTTAGGTCAACATCAGTCTCAGTTTAGCTCAAGCGATCGCCGAAGAGTGATCTCCAATCCAGAATATACGTCGACCGCCTCTGAAGAATCAACAATTTATTCGAATGAGAAACCCATCCGCGAAGATTCTGATTTTAAGCCTCCCCTTGGGGAGGCTCTAGGTGCCAGTCATGCTTTCTCCAAGAAAGCCAATCTGAAGCTTCTGATATTTGGATCACTTTTGTTTCTTGTTGGAGTGACAGCTTTCAATGTTCCCGCCATTTGCGAGCCCTTTGGCTTCTGTGAGAAAAAGGGAGATTCAGTTAAAAAAGACTCTAAGAAGGGGCTCTCTGGGGATGTTAAGAAGGCGGTGGGTACCACGAATCAGCAACCACCTAGCATTCCTACAGCTCAACCGGAATCTGCGTTGCAACCTCCTGCCTCCTATCCCGAACCTCGGAGTGCTGCGGTCCAGCCAAGGTTAATCCCCCTTGACCCTCCAATCTCAACACCACCCCCCCAGAATGAAAATGCTCCGCTGAGAAGCGAGCCGCTTTGGTAGTTTTACGAAAAACCCCAACTTGAATCGCTGCTTCAACGTCGTCTGAATATATATTGCTTGACCATTTTACAAGATTTTGAAACGATTCCGTGCCTCATGCACGGCATTGCTTAGTGCTTTGTTCTTTTCCATTTTCTGATCTATATTCCATGCCTTAGAGCGGACCCCAGAAACTGAACCAGTCCTTAGGAGAATTTCCCTTGTGGCCATAATTGGTCAAGAAAAGCGTCTTTAAACGCAATCGCCACTACCTCGAACAGATCATCCGCAAGCTGCGCACCGGTGCGCAACTACTTGGCTAGGGCCAAACCGTTGTGGTGACTTTCAGGGAGGGGGTCACTCCTAGGCTGCCACTCAGGCGGCCTCGATTAAGGGCAGCTCCAGGATCGGATGGGCTCCTCTATTGACTTGTTGATCCACACTTCTTCGGGTTGACGCCAGCAGCGGGTGCTCCGGCTCCAGTGTGCTGGATTGGCTTGCCCAGCGTGATGCATAGTCCTCGAACTCCATTGGATAAATGGTTGAGCATGGTCGCTCTGATAGCCATTTCCTGCACCACTCATTGGCCGATGCGCTCTTTAAACGGGCGGTCGCCAGTCACATCACTCCATCTGACGCACCAGTAGCGGCATCTCTGTTACCTCATCACCTCGTCAGACATCACCTTTTCAAGCAGTCATGCTTAATCATCGCAATGACGGCAACGCATGCCTAGTCGCCTAGGCGGCCTGTCGTAACAAGCGTTGTGCTGGCGCTGCCTAGACAGACGGTAACTGTCGCAGTCGGAAATACTCCGTTTGCGGCATTCGACTGCTCTTGTATCGAACGTGCGCCTGACGCTCTATTTAAACGGCATCGGGGACATCTTTACTGGGCACAAGCCTCGTGGTTCTGCCAACGCCTAGCTCTTACATCCTTCTACGTGATTACCCATAAGCCTCCGCAAGCCTGAGATCGCGCTCCGTGCAAGGCGTGCAGCAGCAGACTGCATTGGCGATCCGTTCCGTCATCGCAACCATTGAGAAACGCCGGTTGAAGCGGAAG
>NZ_JAGQAY010000047.1:0-10271 GCF_024345355.1 Cyanobium sp. WKJ7-Wakatipu | reverse complement strand
GGCTGGCAGGCTTTCAATCGATCCGCACCGGGATGCAGTCGGTGATGCACGACATCACGGCGCTGATGGCGATGGTCATGCGCAGGACACAGCCCAACCCTTGCTAAGACTTTGAATCAGCCCTGCTAGATAGCCTCTGCCAAGGCCGCAACGATATTTGTCGCCGCGACTAACGCAGATGTAGTTGAGCTTCTTGTAATCGCGAGCCCTCGAACGGAATGAATCCGTTACTGAGCACCAGCCGTATCTCCCACAAAATCGAAGCAAAGCTGGTCTATAGGCAACTTGCTTCGCCGTCCGCTGCTGCTGGAGCGCAGACCGGAACGCCTTGAACCGTGGCGTTTCTGTATGGCATCAGCAGTTGCAGCAAAGCCATGCTGCTGCCGTAGGGCCCAGACTCGATCGCGGGCTACTGCAGCGGCAGTATTCCAATCGATCAACGGCAGGGGATAGGCGCGACCGATCCCTATTCCATGCCGAGCCTGGGTGCGGTCGTCCATGGTCCAGGGGGTGTGCAGATAAACAGGGGGCACATGGGCAAGCTCTGGCAGCCAGCGGCGGATGAAAACACCTTCTGGATCGTGGTCTAGGCCCTGCTTTAGCGGGTTGTATATGCGGATTGTATTGATGCCGGTAGTGCCAGATTGCATCTGACACTGGCTCCAGTGGATACCTGGTTCATAGTCAACGAATTGACGGGCGAGATGGACCCCGCTCTCCCGCCAGGGAATCCACAGCTGATAGCTGGCTACGGAAAGCAGCATCGCCCGCATCCGGAAATTCAGCCAGCCGGTTGCGTTCAGGGAGCGCATGCAAGCATCCACAAAAGGAAGCCCCGTGCGCCCCTCTGCCCAGGCTGCCAAACGCTCTTGATTGCTGTCACGCAGTCCGGCAGTGAGGGGATGGAGCTCGCTGTATTCCAGGCTGGGCTGGCATTCCAACTTCTGGATAAAATGGCAATGCCAATGCAAGCGCTCATCAAAGCGCTGCAGAGAGCGCCGCCAGGGGACTGCCGCAAGAGCCTGGCGGCGGAGGCGGCTTTTTTGCACTACCTCCCGCATCGACAAGCTGCCCCAACTGAGATGGGGGGAAAGGCGCGAGCAGCTGACGTCGGCCGTATTGGGGCTAGACAACCCGGAGTGGTAGGAGCGGCTGCGCTGATCCAAAAAGGAGGCGAGGGTTTTCAAGCCTTGGGCTCGCCCTCCCTTTTGCCGCCCAGGGCAGAAATCGGCCTCCAGCCCTAGCTCTTCGGCTACTGGCAGAGGACCAGGGTCGAGCCCGGGCAGCGGGGTGAGACGGAGCGGCGCACCGGTTAGCTCCTCGGCCATGCGCTCCTCCCAACGCTTTGCCCAACCCGTACGCCTACTTAGCCGTCGAGTGACACCAAATTGAGGAATCTCCTGCCATTCAATGCCATGCCGGCGAGCCCAGTCCGCTACGCGCAGGTCACGGGCGTAGGTCCAGCCGTTGCCAGTTTCCTCGTGACTCCACAAGCCAGCTACTCCAAACTGGCGATGGGCCCGCTCCAGCACCTGCTCAATCGCACCGATGCGCACCACAAGTGGTTGGCCAAGACCGGCAAGAGCCGCTCTCAGCTCTACTAGACATTCGCGGCAAAACTCCCACTGCCGAGCGGAGCTGTCTGGCTGCAACCACAAGTCTGGCTCCACCACGTAGAGCGGCAGCACTGGTCCCCGCAGCGACGCCTCCAATAAGGGCCTGTGATCGAAGCTGCGCAGATCGCGCTTGAACCAAACGATTTGCAGCGGCCCCATGGCGTCAGAGGCTAAAACCTCATTTGCATTTTAATCAATCTGGAGTGAGGCAGGCGGCCCTACCTGGTTACGGTGGCACCTTTCCCATCTCCCCCACCTGAGCCCGCGATGATCTATCTGCTGCAGCATCTGGCCGTAGTGCTGAGCCTCGCCCTGTTTCACATCGTTGGTCCGGTACCAATCGACCTAGGTGTGCACGACGGCGCCCTGGCCCCTTGTGCCACGCCAGCGCACTGCGCAAGGGCGGATTGGCCTATCCAGCAGAGGAGCGGAGATACTCCCCAAAGCGCTCTCGAAAGCCTGATTCCCGTGATTGAAGCGATGGGCGCCACCAAGGTTGTCGAGCGAGCTGAGGGCTATCTGCACGCAACCGCAACCAGCTCCCTGTTTGGCTTCGTCGACGATCTAGAGCTGTATGCCGACAATGAGCATGCAATTCTCCAAGCTCGCTCCGTCTCTCGGCTTGGCGATTCAGATCTGGGCGTCAACAGCAAACGCCTGGAAATCTTGCGAAAAGCGCTCATACCAGCTCCAAAGGTATGAAATCAGCTGGCCGCCAACCTGCTCGGAGCGAACTCCGATTTTGTTCAGGAGGGAGGCGTTGATGGGTGCTTTTGGGCGGGCTTTGGTGTTTCAGTGGCTGACTTCAAGCCATCAAACAACTGACCAAGCAGGGTGGCCATTTCTGGCGGCAGGGCTGCCTGAGGAGCAGCCTCAGAAGCCAGTGCCAATAGGGCACAGGCATCAACCAAACTGGATGCCTCTGATGACGTAAGGGCGACTAGGTGCTCACCGTTGCACCGCGTAATTCTCATACAACTGCGTTTATACCAAGTTAAAGGTACTCCTTAAGGATTCTGGGCGTGACGAACCACTCCCAAATGGCCGAATCAAGGGTTCAGCAGCTCTTCAGACCAGGAGCCAGAGGCGCACCAGCGCCTGCGCTGGTGGGGTTGCCCGCCAAGCTCTAGCAACTCAACCTGATGCACCTCAAAGCTCAACAGTTCAAAGTGACTAGGCATCGGTGTGGTGTCGTCAAGTTCCTGGGGAAAGGCTGCCTCCAGATCGAGGGGGATTCCTGGCTCCGGCCAGCCCCATAGGGCCCTAGAGGAAGGTGTGAGGTTTTGCCAGTGGTGCTGACGCTGCTTGAGCAACTCCGCTGCGGGAGGCTGACAGCGCCTTGAGCGCAATCGAAACTGGCTTCGAGCCCGAGGCAAAAGCCAGCAGATTTCCGCGTCTGGCAAATTTCGCAGCTCGCTGGCTTTCTCACTGCGACCATCAGTGAACAAATCCAGAACGGCTGGAGCTGACCAGCCCCTAAATACCAAGGTGCGCACCCTGGGGGTGCCATCGCTGGCGACAGTTGCAAGTTGCAGCCAGCGGCTACTGGAGGATCTGCCCTCCCTCTGCAGGGCAGCTCGCAAAAGGGGACGCCATGGGGGAAGACTATCCATTAGGCCTCCCCAAAACGGCCAGCAACCTCAGCGGGTTGAATTGCTGGCATTGATTTGCACGTAAGCAGGGGTCAAACCTGAAATGCCTTCTGAGGGAGCAGAAATTTCTGGCTTGATACGAACGGTTGGCTTAACGAGCAGACCCGGCAGCATGCCAGCATCAAATGAAAAGCGGCCAGGACCAACAAGCAACAGTGCAAGGCTGCCGCCGAGGTAGAGAACGACCAGTTCGAGCACGTAAATATTTAGCCCAGCCGTAAGGATGTGTTGGTAAGCGGCGACTGTCATCGTGCCGGTGAGGGCGAGCGCTCCAACGGGCGTGAACAAGCCGAGAATTACCAACCAACTGCCGATCAGCTCGGAAAAGCCAGCGGCATAGGCGAAAAACAAGGGGAATGGCAGGTGCAGAGATGCCACATAGGTATTGGCAAATTGCTGTGGATCGGCAAGTTTTTCATGGCCATGGTGAATCATCATCACGCCGATAGCCAAGCGAAGCAGCAGCAGGCCAAGCGACGCAACTACGCCTGGCTTCAACAAATAGGCCTCTAGAACGGAACGGATCCGTTGGGCTTGACCAGTCGTGATCCATACAGCATTTGCAGGGCTCTGGGCTGCAGCCGGTTGATCAGCAGGGCGGCTGAGGGCCACAAACCAAAGGGCCATACAGGCAGCCAGGAAGCCTCCAAACAGCTCAAGAAGCAGGGGGGTGGACATGGTGGGTTGATTGCTTCACCAATCCTGGCAAGCTTGATGAAGAAACGTGAAGCATCCAGCGGCCCATCGGGGGCCCAAGCAGCGGCTGCGACGAAAATACCCACTCATGGAGAATATTTTAGGGCGCAATTAAAGACTTTTTAGCCTGACTTCCTGCTACAACTTTACTACTATAATCTTACAGCAAAAACATATTTACTTCAAAAATCAAGGGGTTTGCTGATACATCTGCTCTAAACGCTCGCGGCTGAAATCTACGTAAAGCACCTCTTCGCCGGGCTGGGGAGCCTCTGGGTGAACCCTGCTGCGTCTACGAGGGGTTTGAAGGGAATCTCTCTCCTGGGAACTACGCAAGTTTTGGGACATCAGCGCGAAGGCTCCGCCAGCGATGGCCGCAAAGAAAACCAAATAAATGACAGCCAGCAAGTCGTTCATCGGCATTCCGCTTTGCTGAATCTTAATATGAAGAAATATGAAACGTGGTTTTTCGATCTGTTGATGCGGCGCTGAGATCCCACAGCAGCCGGGCCAGTGGGTCGGAGCAGGCCTCCGCGCTGGGTTGGCTGGTCTCAAAACGCAGCCGACCCGGCCCCACAACTCGGTTACTCCAGTATTGAAATCCACTGGCGTGCGGTTTTGAGCCATCGGCGAGGCCGGCCAGCAGGGCGCCAGCCCTCTGGGGAGTTTCGGTGAGCCGCAGCAGGTCGCGAGCAACAAAGGCGAACAGGGCCTGGCCCGCGGGGTTATGGCTGCGGCTGTAGCGGAAGAAGCCCCCCTTGCTGCGCGGGATCACCAGCCCCGGGCTCCAGGCGAGCACCGGCAGATGCGTGCCCTGCTCCCTCAGCCGCCGCTCCACCTCCCTTGCCATCAACAGGTTGCAGAGCTTGCTGTCTTTGTAAGCCTTTTCGGCACTAAAGCTGGCGCTGCCATCCAGCATTAACGCCCCAGGGCCCTGACGCAGACCGGCAAGATCCCCGAGGCCAGCCGGGAGGCCCACTTTTCCCCCGGCGCTGGTGGGGTCGTGCACCTCCGATGCGGTGACCACCAAGCGAGGTGCCTTGCTCCCGATCAACAGGGGCAAAAGTTGCTGCAGCAGGGCCTGGTGACCCAGGTGGTTGACGGCGATGGTGAGTTCAAACCCCTGGGCCGACCAGCGGGGCTCGACCATGCCGCTGTACTGCAAGCCGGCGTTGAGCACCAAGGTATCGATCGGCTCACCCTTGGCCAGCAAGGCTTCAGCACAGCGCCCGATGCTGCTCAGATCAGCCAGATCGCAGCTAGGGGTATCGATCTTGTCGCTCAGGCGCTGGCGCAGAAGCGCGGCGGTGGTCCCATCCCGGCAGGGGATGGTGAGGTGGTGACCGGCCTGGAGCAGCAGGGTTGCCGCCTCAAAACCGATCCCGGAGCTGCCGCCGGTGAGCAGGATGCTGCGTGACTCTCCAGCACTGCGCTCCTCAACGGCCATAGCCCCTATTCCCGGCAACACCCGATTCTGTTGATCCAAAAGGCGGATCGCCACGCAGCCGGCTTGGCGTCACGATGGCTATATCAAGAGCGCAGCGATCCCCGTGTCCAGCACCGAGTTAGCTCCAGATGCCCTGGTTGAGAGGCTGGCGGGCGTTGCGGGGATGGGTCGGGGACGCCGCCGTTTGGTGCTTCTGCTACCCCAACTGGGGGATTTCGACAGCCTCGAATACGCCCAGGCCCTGGTTGCCGCCCTGCCGCAGCTGGAGACTGCCGGGATCGCCGTGCTGGCAATCGGTATCGGCCAGGCTGCCGGAGCCGATCGATTCTGCGAGTTCACAGGCTTTCCCCGCGAGCTACTGCAGGTGGTTGCAGGCCCGCAGCTGCACCGTGCCCTGGGCCTCTACGAGGGTCTGCAGCAGATCGGCGGCCCTTGGCCCAACCTGCTTTTGATGTGCGCCGGCATCGGCTCTCCCGGCACCTTGGCCGAGGTGCTGCGCGGCTACACAGGCGATCGAGCGGCTCCCCAGCGAATCGCCGACGAGGAGACCATCAAGGCCGGCCCCTTGCCACCAATTAAAGGTTCGTTCTTTGCCAGGGCTGGCGGGACCGGATTCCAGCGCCCCTTCGAACTGGCCACGGTTCGGCTGCGCAACATGAGCGAGGTGTTGGGCAACTGGCGCACCTACGTGCCCTGCGACGACTTTCTGACCCAGCGCGGCGGCACCTTCCTGCTGGAAGACGACGACACCCTGCTCTACAGCTACAAGGATCGCGGCATTCTCGGCTTTTCGGCATCCATGGCAAGGCCGCTCAGCTTCCTGGATCCTTACCTCGCCTGATTATTAACGGCATACACAGACAGCGCCGAATCCGGTGGAAGCCCACGGGTCCTCGCCGCCTGGCCCTAGCCGCCAGGCCCTCGCCACATTGCGTTACAGTTCCCGTAACAAACCGCAACACTCATGGCTGATTCTGCTTCCCGCTTCGGATTCGTTGAGTTTGCTGAAACCTGGAATGGTCGCCTAGCCATGCTCGGTTTCGTAATCGGCCTCGGCACTGAGCTACTCACTGGCCAAGGCATCCTTTCCCAACTCGGCCTGGGTTGATCACCATGGAAACCGATTACACAGCTGCAATTTTCACCGTGATTGCCCTTGTGGTGGTGCTCGGTGGCATGACCACCTACGTGCTCAGTCGCCCAACTGATCTGACCCCGAGATCCTGATAGCCGTAACTCTCAGCATCGTTGAGCCCAATTCCTCCTTCTTCGTTGCAAAAAAATGACAAACACTCCGGCTGGCCGAGAATGGCTTAAGCATCGGGCCGAAGAATTGATCCTATTGGAGCAGCTCAAACGCGTAGAACTGTTCAACGGCCGAGCAGCAATGTTAGGTATCGCGATTGGCATCATCACAGAAGGTCTTACGGGCTCCGGTATCGCTCATCAAATCGGCCTCGGAGCGCTGATAGACGGTTACGCTGCATGCCGCACCCAGTTTCTTCCCTTCTGTTTCTGAGCCTGATAGCTGCGCCATGGGCTGCAATGCTCTCAGTTTGGGCCTAAATGTTGGGATCTTAATGTTTGGATCTTAATGTTGCGACAAGATTGCATTGCAGCGGGGCAATTTGCAGCCAAAACTTGCTGATCTCCAAGCAGCCCTTGAGGTGCCCCTGCCCCAGTTATGGAGTCAGCTTGGTCAGCGGCAGCTAAGGCCAGAGCTGATGGATCAGCCCGGACTTGATCCTCTGGATCATCAGCAAGCACTGCTTGGTCTAGCCCGCATCAATGCGTTGACCCGCAGCACTGCTTGCTTCTTTCCTGATATCCGTCGATTAGCAAAACTGAATCCCGCGCGGCGGTTGCGCCTCCTAGATGTGGCCTGCGGTGGGGGCGACGCAGTGCGTGCCATCAGTCGCATGGCCAAGCGGGAGGGGATTGATCTGGAGGTGCATGGCTGCGACATCAGCACTGAAGCTGTCTCCCTGGCAAGGGAAGCAGCTGAGGCGGAGGGATTGGAGACTCATTTCTTCCAAACCGACGCAATCAATTCCCCCCTTCCTGGCGGTTATCACCTAATCACAACCTCATTGTTTCTGCATCACCTCACGGAAGCCGATGCAGAAAGCCTGCTGCGCTCTATGGCCGCCGCCACCCTCGATCAGCTGTTGGTGCACGACCTAATCCGCAGCCCCATTGATCTGCTGCTCACCTGGATCGGCACCCGGCTGCTGAGTCGCTCAGCGATCGTGCACATAGATGGACCACTCTCGGTGGGTGGTGCTTTTCAACTCAACGAGGTGGCGCAGCTGGCCGCATCGGCTGGCCTGGTGGGTGCCCAGATCACCCGGTTCTGGCCCGAGCGTTTCCTGCTCTCCTGGAGCCGGCATGCAGCCAACGCCTGAACTCGGACCGTTGCATATTTCGCCTTGCTGGGATGTGGTGGTAGTGGGTGCTGGACCGGCCGGCGCCCTTGTAGCCCATGGTCTGGCCAGTCGTGGCGTGCGCGTCTTGCTGGTGGAGCAGCGCCTCTTTCCTCGCTGGAAAGTCTGTGGAGCCTGCCTCAGCCCCCAGGCCCTGGCAGCACTTAAAACAGCTGGACTTGGCGGCCTAGTGGCGGCCCAGGGTGGCCTATCCCTTGAGCGGCTGCAGCTGGGGGTAGCTGGCCGGGTGAACCCGATCGCCCTGGGAGCTGGCCGGGTCCTGTCCCGCTCTCGCCTGGATCAGGCTCTGATGGAAGCAGCTGTTGCAGTTGGTGCCACGGTGCTGACGGGCACCCGGGCGGTACTGGGCGCTGCAGCCACCGGCTTAGAACCAGACCGAGAGGTGGTGCTGCAAAAAGGCACTTCAAGGTGGAGTGTCCGCGCCAAGGTGGTGTTGATCGCGGCGGGTCTCAGCCACCGCGCCATCGATAACGAGGCTGAGATCAGCACCAGCATCCAGCCCCATAGTCGTATTGGCGCAGGGTGCGTACTGCCAGGGGAAGCTGCCGAGCTGGCTCCCGGGGTGTTGCAGATGGCTGTAGGCCAGGGCGGTTATGTGGGTCTGGTGCGGGTAGAGAGCGGGGAGATCAACCTGGCCTGCGCCTTCGATCGGCCCATGCTGGGCTCCGTTGGTGGTGCGGCCCTGCTTTGCCAAAAAATCCTGACTGAAGCGGGCTTTGCGACTCTGCCTGGCCTTAAAGAAGCAGCCTGGCAACTCACCGCAGCGCTCAGTCGTCGCACAATTCCGCTTGCGGGCCACAGGCTGCTGCTACTTGGTGATGCCGCCGGCTATGTGGAGCCCTTCACCGGTGAAGGCATGGGCTGGGCTCTGACCTCCTCACTAGCTGCCCTGCCTCTAGTGCTGCGCGGATTGGAGCACTGGGATGGGGCAATTGAGACGGAGTGGCGGCGCCTTCACCGCCGCTGGGTGGCACAGAAGCAGAGATCATGCCGAGTGCTGGCAGTGGTTTTGCGGCACCCCAGGATCAGCTGGGGGCTGCACAGGCTGGCGGGGAGCTTCCCCACGGTCGCCGGCTCCATGATTGGGCTTCTGCAGCGGCCCGCCCTGCCCTGCTCGACGGACTGATCAATCATGCCCTTGTCCTTGATTGGTCTTGGCACTGCGGTGCCCCAGAGGCGCATCAGCCAGCAAGAAGCTCTGGCCCTTGCACCGCAAATGGGCAACGCCAGCCCTCGTCAACAACGGCTGCTGGAGAGGATCTACCAGCGCTCGGGGGTGATGCACCGCCACTGCATTCCCCTGCCTGACTCCGGCAACCCCTCAACGGCTGAGCGGATGAGGCGCTACCAACCGGCAGCGCTTGAGCTCGCACTAGAGGCTTCCCGTCTAGCGCTTAAGGATGCCGGTATCGAGGCCAGCGCGATCACCCACTTAATCACCGTTTCATGCACGGGCTTTGGGGCCCCTGGCTTCGACCTTGCCTTAATCGCCAACCTGCCACTAGCCATGGATGTGGCCCGAACTCATGTGGGTTTCATGGGCTGCCACGGGGCGTTCAACGGACTGCGGGTGGCACGGGCCTTTGTGGAGGCTGATCCCAGTGCATGCGTGCTGCTGTGTGCAGTGGAGTTGTGCAGCTTGCACTTGCAGGAGGGCTGGAACCCGGACCACATCGTGGCCAATGCCCTATTCGCTGATGGTGCCGGCGCGGTGGTGGCGGTAGCTGCCGATGGCCCTGGTGTGGGCTCAACCAATAAAACAGGCTTGCAGCTAGTCGCCTCATCTTCAACGGTGCTACCCGACACTGAAGACCTGATGGGCTGGATCATTGAAGATCATGGTTTTTCCATGGTTCTTTCATCCAAAGTCCCCAGTCGCATCGCCGCCCAGCTGCGCCCTTGGCTGGAGCAGTGGCTGGCGGGCCTGGGGGTGACGTTGCCGGAAATAGAAACCTGGGCCGTTCATCCCGGCGGGCCCCGCATCCTTGGGGCGGTACAAGAGAGCGCCGGGTTGCAACCCGGCCAGATTGATCTCTCCACTGCGGTATTACGTCAGTTCGGCAATATGTCGTCGGCAACTATTTTGTTTGTGCTGGAGCGGCTGCGCACCTCACCAGACCACAACGGCCCATGCCTGGCTTTGGGTTTTGGTCCCGGTCTCGCAGTGGAAGCGGCATTGCTCATGTTGCAAAAGGCCACCTGATTGCGTTTCTGACCACTGCTTTCCCATCCAGGCTTGTTGTACAACTTGGGCAACCACCACCCAGGCAACAAAAAAGCCCCCTTATTCAAGGGAGCTTTTGGGATTCCGTATTACCCAGCCGTAGCTGGGCTGTTGACTATCAACCGATTGCAGGTGCGGTCAGTGCCACGGGGGTGGCAGTAGCTGCTGCAAGGTCAAGCGGGAAGTTGTGAG
>NZ_JAGQAY010000046.1:0-10915 GCF_024345355.1 Cyanobium sp. WKJ7-Wakatipu | reverse complement strand
AGCTTTGCAACTCTTTGTTGTTCGTCCCAGAAACCTCGCTGGCCCATGGAAAGCATGTAATCTTGAAGCCTTAGTATAATTCAAATTCGGTCGCTATCAAGCGGTCTTGCGATTTTTCGAGGTGCCCATGCACAGAGCCCTAGATGCCAGCGGCAATCGCGTTTTTACCCTCGTGCGCTATTACCTTCCGGCATGAGCGATTCCGCCGATCTACGGCTTTCCAGTTACGACTTTCATCTGCCAGAGGAACGCATTGCCCAACGGCCCGTGGAGCCGCGGCACGCCGCGCGGCTGCTGGCGGTGGAGGCCGCAGGGGTAGGCTCTGCGCCCCATGCTCGCCATCTGAGCGTCTGGGACCTGCAGCAGGAGCTGAGGCAAGGTGACCTGCTGGTGGCTAACAACACAAGGGTGTTGAGGGCTCGGCTGGAGGCGCGCCGGCCCAGTGGCGGCTCCGTGGAACTGCTGGTGCTGGAGCCTTGGCATGGCGGGCAGGGCCAGTGGCTCTGCCTGGCTAAACCCGCCAAGAAGCTCAAGCCTGGTGATTGGATCGAGGTGGTGGCCGAAGGCCAGCCGCCGCTGCCGTTGCAGGTGCTTGGCAGTGACCCCGATACGGGCGGGCGGATTTTGCAGTTTCCGCTGGAGTGCGCCGATGCGGCGGCATTGGAGCCGCTGCTGGTGCAGTACGGCGCCATCCCCCTGCCGCCCTATATCCACGAGCACGACGAAAGCGACAACGAGCGCTATCAGACCCGCTACGCCGCCAAGCCTGGGGCTGTTGCTGCCCCAACAGCGGGGCTGCATCTCAGCGACGAACTGCTGGCGGCGATTCGCGCTCGGGGCGTGGAGCTGGCCACCACCACCCTGCACGTGGGCCTAGGCACCTTTCGCCCCGTGGAAACGGAAGACCTAAGCCAACTCCAGTTGCACAGTGAGTGGGTGGAGGTGACCCCAGAGCTGGTGGCGGCGGTGGCCGCCTGCCGCGCCCGTGGCGGCCGCGTGATAGCCATCGGCACCACCTCGGTGCGCAGCCTCGAGGCGGTGGCCCAGCTGCATGGCGGCGAGCTGCGGCCCCACACGGGGCCGGTGAATCTGGTGATCCAGCCGGGCTACAGGTTTGCCGTGGTGCAGGGGCTGCTAACCAACTTCCACCTGCCCAAAAGCTCCTTGCTGCTATTGGTGAGTGCCCTGCTAGGCCGCGAGCGCCTTTTGGCTCTTTATGCCGAGGCGATCGAGCGCCAGTACCGCTTCTTCTCCTATGGCGATGCCATGTGGATTGCGCCGGAAGTGGTGCTCAGCTACGCAAGGCCATAAAAAAAGCCCCCGGGTTCTCCGGGGGCTTGGCCTCAATGACGTTTGAACGCCTGGAGGGGTTCGACTCAGGCGGCAGCCAGGTTGGCAGCTACGAAGTCCCAGTTCACCAGCTTCTCGAGGTAGGTGGTCATGTAGTCGGGACGACGGTTCTGGTAGTCGAGGTAGTAGGCGTGCTCCCAGACATCCATGGTGAGCAGGGCCTTCTGGCCGTGGGCTAGGGGCAGGTCGGCATTGGCGGTCTTGGTGACTTTCAGGGTGCCGCCATCGAGCACCAGCCAGGCCCAGCCGCTGCCGAACTGGGTGGCACCGGCGGTTTTGAACTGCTCGACGAAGGCCTCGTAGCTGCCGAAATCAGCATTGATCTTGTCGGCCAGGGCGCCGGTGGGCTGGCCACCACCACCTGGCTTCATGCACTGCCAATAAAAGCTGTGGTTCCACACCTGAGCGGCGTTGTTAAAAACGCCAGCCTTGCCAGCATCACCAGCCACTGCGGTGATGGTGTCTTCCAGGCTCTTGTCCTCAAGGTCGGTGCCAGCCACCAGGTTGTTGAGGTTGGTCACGTAGGCAGCGTGGTGCTTGCCGTGGTGAAACTCCAGGGTGGAGCGGGAGATGTTGGGCTCGAGCGCATCGAGGCCGTAGGGCAGCGCGGGCAGCGTGTGAGCCATGGAGAGGTAAAAGAAGAAGGGGTGGGCAGGAGGGGCGGCGCGCCAGCATCCAGCCAGAACGCCCATCCTAACGATCCCAGCCCGCAGCTCAGCCGCCGATGCGCAACAGCTCCACCTCGAAAGTGAGGGTGGCGTTGGGGGGGATAACGCCGCCGGCGCCACGATCGCCGTAGGCCAGATCGGGTGGAATCACCAGCTTGCGCTTACCGCCCACCTTCATGCCAGCCACACCCTCATCCCAGCCCTGGATCACCCGGCCGCCGCCAAGGGGAAAGGAGAAGGGACCGCGGCCGTAGCTGCTGTCGAATTCCGTGCCGTTGGCCAGGGTGCCCCGGTAGTTCACGGCCACGGTCTGGCCGGCGATGGCTTCGGCGCCGTTGCCGACTACCAGGTCGGTGATGCGCAGGCCGCTGGGGGTGGTGCGCTCTTTGGGAGCGTTGAGTTCACCGCCGAGGCCGCTGGCCTGGGCGATCTCAGCGCCGTTGGTTTGATCGTTTTCGCTGGCCATCACAAAAAGGGTGGGGTTGGGGTCGTCGGGGTCGAGCTCGAAGCTGCTGCTCACGGCTGGCCGCGCTTGGGCTGAAAACAGGGAGGCCATGGCTTGGCTACCGGCGCTGGCCGCATCAACTCTGGCCGCGTCAACCACGGTGGGATTGACCAGCTGGCTCACCAGAGCCAGCAGCAGACAGGCCACGCAGACAGCGGAGCTGATCAGGATGTCGCGCATGGGACTCCGAGTACTGGACTGATTCTGACGGGCAGACGGATAGCCAGGGCTGATCAGTCGGGAATTTCGATCTCGCCAGGCATTTCATTGCCTGGGCGCTGACGCAGGCTGCGTTCAAGCCGGTCGAGTCGGCCCCGCAGCTCATCAAGTTCGCGCTGACGGGCCAGGCCTAGGTCTTGCAGGAGCTGGTCTTTATTGCGCTCTAGCTGGCGCTCTGCCTGCTGCTCTAGCTCGGGGGTTTCGCCCCGCAGGGCTTTGAGCACGTCGTCCACGAGGGCTGGAGCCTGGCTGGGATCGAGCTTGCCGCTGCGCACCCAGGCCTGGGTCACGCTGCGCAGCCGCTCTGACACCAGGGAGGTGGTGCCGAGGCCGCGCAGCAGCAGTTGTTGGAGGGGGTTGTTCGGATCCATGGCGGCTTGATTCCCCAAACACCCTGGCGCTTCCTACTCTTGCTTGCCATGGGCAATGACCGGCTGGGGAGGTGGTGGCTGGCGCTGGCCTCGGGGCTGCTGGCGGGGCTGGCGCTGCCGCCTCTTGGCATGCCTCCCCTGCTTTGGCTGGCCCTGGTGCCCCTGTGGGCCCTGGCTGGCTCAGCCCTCGGCGCTTGGGGTGGGGCCCTGTGGGGCGCTGCCGCCGTGCTGGTGAGTCACCGCTGGTTGCTGGGTCTCCATCCCCTCGATTGGATAGGCGTACCGGGCCCCTTGAGCCTGCCCCTGGTCCTGTTGTTGCTATCGCTGTGTGCCCTGGCGGGAGCACTGCTGGTGGCCCTCTGGGTGCTGCTGGCGCGGCGCCTGGACCCGCGCCGCTTCAGCAGCGCCCTGCTGTTAGCCGCTGGCTGGGGGCTGGTAGAGGTGCTGCTGGCCAAAGGGCCCCTTTTTTGGCTGGGGCTGGGGGCTGCTGCCCTACCTGGCGATCGCCCCTTGGCGGGCTTGGCTGCCCTTGGTGGTGGTGGCCTGCTGGCGGCGGTGCAGTTGCTGCTGGGTTGGTGCCTCTGGCGCTGCTGCACCGCCCCCCAGCGCCGCCGCTGGCTTGTGGTTACAACCGCTGCCGTGCTGCTCAGCCACGGCGCCGGTGCTGCTGCCCTGGCGGCCATGCCCCTGCGGGGGGAGGGCGGCAGCGAGCGAGTGCTGGTGCTGCAGCCGGCGATTCCCACCCGCCGCAAGTTTCAGTGGGACCAGCAGCAGCGGCTGCAGCAGCGCCTGGCGGCCGCGCTGGCGGAGGCGGCCCAGCGCTCGGTGGATGTGGTGGTACTGCCGGAGGGGGCCCTCGGTCTTGAGCCCCAGCTGGCGCAGTCGGTGCCGGTGGAGCTGATCAGCGGCGGCTTCCGCTGGCAGGAGGTGGCGGGGGAGCCTGAGCAGCGCAGCGCCCTGTTGCGCCTGGCGCCAGGGGAAAGCCGGGCCAGTAGCTGGCTCGATAAGCATCGGCTGGTGCCCCTAGGGGAATGGGTGCCCCTGGCAAACCTGGCTCGCTGGAGCGGCCTTTCGGCCGTGGGGGGCCTGCAGCCAGGAGCGCCGTCGCGGTTGTTACTCCGGCCAGCTGGCGCCATCGGCGGGGCAATTTGCTACGAGCTATCCGATGGTGCCGCTCTGGCTGCCGCCGCCCGCGATGGAGCCGGCTGGCTGCTGGCCAGCGCCAACCTCGATCCCTACCCGCTGCTGCTCCAGCAGCAGTTTCAGGCCCTGGCCCAGCTGCGGGCCATCGAAACGGGCCGCTGGCTGGTGAGTGCCGCCAACACAGGGCCCAGCCTGCTGGTGAATAGCCGCGGCTTGCCCGTGGCCTCGCTGCCTTCCGGGCGGGCCGCCACCGGTGTGTTCACCGTGCCCCGGCTGCAGACCCCCAGCCCCTACGACCGCTGGGGAGAGCTTCCCTTGCTACTGGTGCTGGTGGGGGCGGCTTGGCGCAGATGGCTCTGAGGGATCACCTGCTTCGGCGTAGCTGCCGGAGCCAGTCGCTGGGTTGATCGCCGCTGCGGGCGGTGGTATTGAGCATCGATTGGGCTAGGGGCCAGCCCCCTAGCCGCAGGACTCCCCAGAGATGAGCCGCCACTGCCACGCCTACCAACAGCCAGGCAAGCAGGTGTAGGTGATAAGCGAGATGGTGCAGTTGGCCGCTGCGCAACCAGTCTTCTTGCATCAACTTGCCGCTGCCTATCGCCAGGCCTAGGGCCAGCAGGGGGAGGGAGTTGCTGGGGCGTTGCAGCCGGCGCCGCCCCAGGGTGCAGGCGTAGACAGCCAGCAGCACCGCAAACGGCAACATCACCACGCCCAAGCTGCCGTGGATGTCAATCCAGTCGCCCGGCAGCTGCAGTGCTAGCCGCCCCCAGCGTCCGTCATAACGGCTGTAAACCACCAGGCCCGTGAGCCAGCATCCCAGGACGGCCAGGGCGCTGCAGCCATGCAGGGCGCGCAACAGGGAGGGTTGATAGGGGCCCTTTTTTGGAGAGCTGGGCCTCACAGGAGAGCTGCTCATTGGTTTTTTGGCATTCTCGCCCTATCTCCGCCGCCCTATCTCGCCGCCCTATCTCGAAGGCGTATCTCGAAGGCGGGGGCTCAAAAGCATCCCAATGGTGTGGCCAAGGGCGACCAAAGCAACGCCACCGGCGAGGCTCGCCAGCAGCAACAGCGCGCTTTCCCCTGTTTTGCCGGCCTGCAGGGCCCTTGTCAGGTCCAACATCCAGGTGCAGAAGGTGGTGAGGGACCCGCAGAAGCCGATGCCTGCCCACAGCATCAGCCTTTTGCGCTGGCTGGCTTGGGCCAAAACCACCCCGAGCAGTAGGCACCCCAGCATGTTGGCGACCACATCGGCATCCAGCTGCCAGCGCAGTAGGGCGCCGGGGATGGCGCCGCCTGCCACTAGGGCCAGGTCGCGCAAATCGCCCTTCAGGCTGCGGCTTGGCAGGGTGCTCATGGCTGAGCGCCCAGGCTGAGGCCCGCAAGCATCGCCAGCAGCCCTCCTGCTACCGATCCTCCAGCGAGCACGGCAACCTCGCGCCAATGCCGCTTGCCCAGCTCGCTCCAGAGCTCGGCGCTGAAGCTGGAGAAGGTGCTGAAACTACCCAGAAAGCCGGTGCCCAACAGAAGCAATGCTCTGCGGGAGGCTTCGCCGCAGCTCTGCTCTAGGCCCACAATCAGCCCTAGGGCAAAGCAGGCGATCACATTGACCCCAAAGGTGCCCCAGTGCCGGCTGGGCAGAACGGGCTCCAGGTGATCCACCACCCGGAAGCGGAGCCAGGCGCCGGGAACGGCGCCGATCGCCACCAGGAGGGCATCGGCCTCTGATGCTCCTGCGGCCATTGCTGTCAAACAACGTCTTGCCAGTCTGCCCCCGGCAAGGGAGCTCAGGGTCTGGTTGCGGTGGGATCGGGTGCTTGGCGGCGGAATAGTCCGTCGAGGTAATGGCGAGCCACGGCCCGGTCTGGGCAGCCGTGCTGGAAGAGAAAGCCGGCCAGAGCTGCCTGCATCAGGCGGTATTGATCCCACTGCGGGTGAACCCGGACAAACTCCCGCATGGCGTCGTACAGCTCCTCAGGGAACTGGTTTTCGACCGAAACAAAGGCGGGGGCGTGGTCTGGGATCTGGAGCATGGCGGCTTCGGCCTGGGTCCCCCCATCACCCCACGCCAGGCGCTCATCCGTCAAAGGCTGACCCGGGAGGCGAGTCCGGCAAGACGCACGGCCGCCAGCACCGGCCCATGGGCGCTTTCGGGGTTTGGGAGCAGCGGCTTCAGGCTTGGAAGTGTTGCTTGGAGACGCGTCAAGGGGAGGGCCGTTTTCCCCATCCAGAATCAAAAGGATCAGGACGAGCGGCGGATATTGAGCCGCCGTTCTGTGGAAAAACCTACGCAAAGCTGGGGATAAGGGCGCTTGGCTGGGGAAAAGCCCACTGCTCAGCAGTGGTGATCAATCCCGGGCTGGCCTGCAGGAACCCCTATGGCCGGCCCCGATCGAGCGCAACCATGGCTTCAAGATCTGTTACAGTGGCTTCAGGTTTCGTAACTAACGAGCATTCATGGCTGAATCCACCACCCGCTTCGGTTTTGTCGCTTTCGCTGAAACCTGGAATGGTCGTCTCGCCATGCTCGGTTTCGTGATCGGACTTGGCACCGAACTCCTCACCGGCCAAGGAATCCTGGGCCAACTGGGTCTGGGCTGAATCCATTCGGGCTGACTGCATCAGCCCTCTCAACTTTTCCCCGGGCAGTATTGACTGCCCGGGTTTTTTTGTCTGCAGAATTTGCTGGTTGCCTAGCTGGCAATCTGCTTGGCGGCAATCACCGCCAAGAAAGGATCGCCTTTGTGGCCAAGCCAGCCGAGAGCTCCTGGAGCTGCTGTCTCTTCCGCCACCAGTTCCGGCCTGCCCCAACCTTGAGCCATCAATACTTGGGCCACGTAGGCCAGGTGATCACGGTCGCCGCCGTCGGTCCAGATCTGGGGCGCTTTTTGAAAGAACATCCGGTTGCTGAACGCCACGATCACTTCACCCCTGGGCCGGACCACCCGCAGCAGCTCAGCAGCCACGGCTTCCGGTTGTTGAAGGTATTGCCAGCCGGCCACGATCAGAGCCACATCAACGCTTTCGTTGGCTAGCGGTAGCTGCTGATCAACGTTGAGGTTTTGCACCCAATGGCGATCAAGGCGCGGATTGGCTTTGAGCTCTTCGGCATTGAGGCCATGGCCGATCACCTCCTGATAGGTGATGTCCTCTGGTAGGTGGCTCACCCAGCTGCTCATCAGATCCAGCACGGTTGCGCAAGGGGGGATGCGCTCGCGATACAGGGAGGTCAGCCGGGCGCGGAAGCTGGCATCAAGGTGCTGTACGAAGCGGGGCTCGGCGTAAAAAAGAGCGTCGTCTGAACGATCGAGCTTGTAACGGTCGGCTTCGTTAAGCACCGGTACGGGCGCAATCATGGTCAGGAGTGGGGTGTTTAGAGCAGAATTGGATCATGCCGGAGCTGCACAACGGCTGCGACTTATCAGATCTGGCTCCTTTGCGCTAGAGTCTGCAAATCTCCTTAACAATTGGACCGACGTCCCATGTTCACGCTTGAGAAGGCAACCCAGATCTTTCCCGATACAGCCTCGGCTGATGTCGTGCCTGCGATCACGGCCCGCTTTGCCCTGCTGAGCGCCGAAGACCAACTGGCTCTGATCTGGTACGCCTACCTCGAGATGGGCAACACGATCACCGTTGCCGCCCCTGGCGCAGCACGGATGCAGTTTGCCGAGCCGGTGCTCAACCAGATCAAGGCGATGAACTTCGCTGAGCAAAGCAAGGTGATGTGCGAGCTTGCCAATCGCGACGATACCCAAATCGGTCGCACCTACGCCTGCTGGTCGGTGAACATCAAGCTGGGCTTCTGGTACCAGTTGGGCGAATGGATGGCCGCCGGTTTTGTTGCTCCGATCCCCGAGGGCTACCAGCTGTCGCCTAACGCTTCTGCGGTGCTCAGCTCACTTAAAGCTGTCGATCAAGGTCAGCAGATCACCCTGCTGCGCAACTTTGTGGTGGATATGGGCTACGACCCCGCCAAGGGCGAGGGACAGCGGGTCATGGAGCCCATTGCCGCTCCCACTCCACAGGAGCAGCGCAAGCGGGTGTTCATCGAGGGCGTTATCAACCCAACGGTGAACAGCTATATGGACCTGCTGAACGCCAACGACTTCGACAACCTGATCGAGCTGTTTTTGACGGATGGTGCCCTACAGGCCCCTTTCCAGAAGCCAATTGTGGGACGTGATGCGATCCTTCGCTTCTTCCGTGAAGACTGCCAGAACTTGCAGCTTCTTCCTGAGCGCGGTTTCGCTGAACCCACTGAAGGCAACTTCACCCAAATCAAGGTGACTGGCAAGGTCCAGACCCCCTGGTTTGGAGCCGGCGTTGGTATGAACGTTGCATGGCGTTTCCTGCTCAACCCTGACGGCAAGATCTACTTCGTGGCCATCGATTTGTTGGCTTCCCCTGCAGATTTGCTGAAATTCGGCCGTTGAACGCAGCCAGCCGCAAGGGGCTTCTGCTTGCCGCACTGATAACGATGGGTTGGCTGGTCAGCCTTGCTGGCCTGCTGAGCTGGGATTTAAATGCCACCCTGCTGGCCAGACCATGGGTCTGGCTGGCCATCTTTTTTGGAGTGGTTGGCCGCACCCTGCTGCAAACAGGCCTATTCATCGTTGGTCACGACGCCATGCATGGGGTGTTGTGGCCCCATTGCCGCAATCGCAATGCCTTGCTGGGCAGGATCGCCTTGGGCCTATATGCGGCGCTTCCTTATCAAGCCTGTTGCCGCAACCATCAACACCACCATCTATTCACCGCTAGCGCCTCTGACCCTGATTTCCACGGGGATCCAGCCGCAGGGGCCATCGCTTGGTATGCCCGCTTCATGGCTGGCTATCTCACCTGGGGCCAGATGGGCAGGTTGCTTACCGGCTGGACAGTGTTGGCCTTGATCGCCTGCCGCTTGGCTCCATTCGGCTGGCTGAATGTGCTGCTGTTTTGCACCTTGCCCCTGCTGCTCAGTTCGCTGCAGTTGTTTGTTTTCGGCACCTACCTGCCCCATCGAGGCCAGCGTTTGCCCCAGCGTCGCCCCCACGCCGATAGCCTCGAACTGGCCCCCTGGCTTTCGTTACTGGCCTGTTTCCACTTCGGTTATCACAGGGAGCACCACGACGCCCCGACGCTTGCCTGGTTTGAACTTCCGGCCCAGCGGCGTAGGTCTCGCAGCAGGCTGAGTCCCCGACTAGCCTCGCTGCTAAGGGAGAGGGCTCAATTCACATGATGGACACTATGCTTGAGGGTTGGACAGATACGGAGCAGGCAGTTGCCCGCGAGGCCTTCGACCGTGCTTACACCCGGGCAGTGCAGCAGCTAGTGGCTCAGGTGCGTGCCAAGGCCGACGAGCTTGAGGATGCTGAAACCGTATGGCAGCTGCACGATTACCTCAGTATCGAGCGCCACACGATCGAAGGTCGGTTTGATTTCCGCCTCGACGGCATCCTGTTCGTGTTTGCCAGCTTGGTCAAAGACAGCCTGCTGCAGCTCGACGAACTGGATGGTCTAGAAGCCGAGAAGCTGGCCAAGATCGTGGCCATGTCCCGCTTCTAGCCCTCAAGTGATTGAGCGGTTGCGCTGATCGGGCATTGGCCTTGGGCTGGGCGGCTCAAAGGCAGGCAAGAGGCTGTTAACCCCCAGCATCACGAAGCCAAGGGCCCCAAGCAGGGCCAGCAGCCTTAGCAACAAGGGACGCCCCTGGTCGATGGGCCAGTCTTCTTGATCCTCCATTGATGGAGGCAAGGGCTTGCGGTTGCGCATCAGATGTAGAACATTGGCAATGGCTGCTTGAAGGCATCGTGCTCGCGCAGCAGTTGGGCCAGGGTGGTTGCGGTGAGAAGGGCTTCCTTGCTGGCTTCCAGTTTTTGGTCTAGAGCAGCAAGCACTAGGAAGGCCGGGTCATCTGATTCTCTTTGCAGCTCCGTGTTGCTGCTGCCTTCCAGCGCAGCCACTACATCGGCCACGGTGATGTTGTCTGGATTGAGGGCGAGTTGAAAGCCACCCTTCGGTCCGCGGATGCTGTTTAGCAGTCCGGCCTTGCGCAGGCCGGTGAGCATCTGCTCGAGATAGCGTTCGGGAATGGCATGGCGCTTGCAGATTTCGCCGGTTTGAACCAAGGCTCCAGAGGCGTAAGCCCCGGCGAGGTCTATGAGGGCGACCAATCCATATTGGGTTTTGGCGCTGAAGCCCATGGGCTTGCAATGGTCAACTGCCATTCTGCCAGCTAAACAACGCTGGGTGGCTAGGAAATCCCTAAGGGCAGTCAACTGGTTGCGGCAAAAGCCCCCAAACCAAGAGGAGGCTGGTGAGAGCGGAGATCTGTGTAGGCCGTCTCCCCTATTTCCTTATGGCCGCAAGCCATTTGCCTAGATAGGCTTTAGGGGTTGGGGGAGAAAAGATAGTGACGAAGCAGGAATATCTAATTCAACGGTCGTTGTAGGAGTCGGAGTAGCTCTAATGGCGTCTTTTTGGGTCTGCCAAAGATGGCATTTTGATAATTGATGTGTTGACTGGCTTAATTCTGGAGGTCTATCCCTAAGGAATCTCTGGACAAACGGGGTTTGAGCCGGAGGCAGTGAGCAGAAAAGAGTGCCTTTGACCGTAAATTGCCTCTGAGGCCCTTTTCAGAGGACTTTTGATCTCCTGTTCAGCCACTTTGGGCTGGT
>NZ_JAGQAY010000045.1:0-12162 GCF_024345355.1 Cyanobium sp. WKJ7-Wakatipu | reverse complement strand
CAGACGGAATCCCGTCGAGCGCAAAAACTTGCGTAACAGGACTGTAACGGAAGATTGCGGGATTAGTGAGAAGGCTGACCGGGAGGCGCCAAAGCCCTGCTGATGAATCCCATAAGTAACGCTTATGCCGGGGTGTGGCGGCGGCAATCCGTAGCCAGCGGGCCGGCCCACTGCTAAGCAGAGGACAGCTCAGGATGCGTCTCCGGCATGGCCCTGCTCGTTCGATTTAAAGCCCTGCCTCTACGGGCCAGCCTGGCCACAGCAACCGTGGCCGCAGCCTGCCTGTTCTCTGCTGGCTGTCAGCGCCAACCATCGGCAGAGCTGCAAAAGCTGCAGCAGCGCCAGGAGCAGTTGGAAGTAAAGATTCAGCAGCTAGAGCAAAAGCTCAACGCGGCGCCCGCCGCTAACGGCGCCGACCCAGCTGGCAAGCCCCCGGCTGGAGCGATCAAATCCCTGACGTACCGCAGCGGCACTTCAGATGATCGCCTGCGCGTTTATTGGGCTGATGGCAGCAAGAGCGACCTGCCCTGCACCAAGGAGCAGGCCACCTTGGTGTGTGGTTAAGTCGCCTTGACACTGACAGAGCCGCTGCGTTGAGCTGGATCTGTCACGTCGATAAACCCATGGGTTCACCTTTTGCTTCAGCAGCGACGTTGTTGAGTCCGCGACTGCTGGCGGGTGGCTTGTTGGTGGCCAGTTGCCTGGGCGCTGGCAGCCTTTCATTTGTGAATTCCGCGCCGGCCCGGGCCCAGACGGAGGCACCCGTTCCATTCAGCGCCGTGCGGGCCCTCAACTTGGCTCGCAACACCGCAGTGCAGAGCAACGGGGGCTTGGGGCTCTACCGACCAGACAAGTGCATGTTTGAAACGGCGGGCGCCGGCAACAAATGCCTGATCAGCTCAACCAGTGATGGCTATCTCTTTCGCTTCCTAGGCGGCGCGCCTGGCTGGCAGCAATTAAATCTGGCGGCTTCGGTGGAAACCGAAATCCGCATCTCCAGTGACGGGCGCACCGTCCTTGGCATCGATTACAACGGCGCCCCGCGTTGAGCCAACTGGGAGGCAATGTCTGTTAGAGCCAGCAACCAGTCAGGCCCAACCGGCCAACACTCCCTGCGAGTGAGGCTTAGGGCAATTCCCTTTTCGCCGTAGGCGGCCTCATTCACAAAGACGGGCCAAACGGACTCCCCCGCCAAATCCGGCGGTAGGGCCAGGCCAATTTCCTTGCCGCAGGGATCGACAAACACCGGATCTCCCGAACGCAAGGGACGCCAGTCGCGATGCTGTAACTCCGGATGCACGCAAGCGGCAGGTGAACCATCTGGATGGCGCGGCAAATCCAAGCTGCCCAGATGGCAATGCACCACCAGCTCAGCCGGCAGCCTCAGGCGGCCTCGCTGGGCTGCCGCCAACACGGCCAGGGCCGCCTCAACGCCGAGCTGGCTTTGACGGCAGATCGGAGCCTGGATAACCCCCTGGGGCACCGGACCCACCTCGATAACCAGGCCGCAGGGCCAGCGCTCAACCAAAAAACCCGTTTGGGAAGCATCGGCCTCGTGCAAGTAAATCGGCAGCCCCAGCTCCCCCTGCAAACCCGCTGCCAGAGCTAGATCGGCCGGCCTCCGGCCATAGAGCACCAAGGAGTTACCCATAGCGCTGGTGGTGCTGTGCAGGTCGAGCACCACCAGCGAAGGGGATTCAGCATCAGGGCCATGGCAAGCGAGCAGCTGGCGAGCGCGCTGCAGATCAGCTTCGTTTCTCGAGGAATCCGCCAGCAGCTCGGGAGCAAAGCAGCGATTTAAATCCCGCTCCACATAGCGCTGATTGGCTTTGTGGGCAGCTGGGTTGCCAAGCACCAACGCCACATCAAGGCCGTGGCGCTGCAGGGCCTCGGGCTGGCGGCGCCAGTGCTCCAGCAGCCAGGGGGCGTTGCGTTCATTGCCGTGGGTGCCGGCCACGACCAGCACCTGGGCCGGTTTGACGATTTGGCTGATCAAAAAGAAGAAGGCCAGAAATGGATTTCGGCCCCAGCCTGACGCAGATTCAGAGCTCTGCCGCCCCCGCAACCATGCCTCCCCCCGCCCCCTTGGTGCGCACGGCCCGCGCGGTCTGGCACTGGCAATGGCAACAGTTAATGGGTGGCCTGGGACCGGCTGATGCCGAGGGCAACTACCGCCGTCCCAGCGGAGCCTTCACGGCGCTGCCGCCCCTGCCCAGCGAAGCCGGCGCGGCTGATGGGCACGTGTTGATTGTGGGGCGCAGCTGCCCCTGGGCCCACCGGGCCTGGCTGGTGTGGAGCCTGCGCCAACTGGGCAGCAGCATCAACCTGGTGGTGGTGGACCCCGATCCAGCCGAGGGGCGCTGGCGCTTTGCCGAGCCCTTCGAAGGCTGCGCCAGCTTGATCGAGCTCTACCAGCAATCAGGCTCTGATCCGGGGCAGCGGGCCACGGTGCCGGCGCTTTATTCCCGCAGTGAGCGGCGGATCCTGGTTACGGAGAGCGCCAGGCTGATCGAGCTGCTCAACCGCTGGCCCGCTCCAGCAGGGCTCGATCTGGAGCCCCATAACCAGCAGGAAGCCACAAAGAAGTGGCGCACGCGGCTGCAGGGCGACGTCAACGACGGGGTGTACCGCTGTGGTTTCGCCCGCACCCAGGCTGCCTACGACCGGGCCGAGACGGCCTTGTTTGCAGCGCTCCTGGATGCCAATGGGGCCTTGGAGCAATCTCCCTGGCTAAGTGGAGCCCAACTGAGCCTGGCCGACATAGGGCTTTTCCCGACCCTGATCCGGCTGGAGCTGGTTTATGCGCCCCTATTTGGTTGCAGCCGCCTACCCCTTTGGCAGCTTCCAGCCCTATGGGACTGGCGCCGGCGCTTCTACAGCCTGCCCGGCGTGGCCGAGACCTGCTTCCCGGAGGCCTGGCGCAGCGATTACTTCGGCGCCCTCTTTCCCCTCCATCCCTCGGGAATCATCCCGGCCGGGCCGCCACTCGCCACACTGGTGCAAGGCCGTGCCCATCCATGACTGATCCGATATTTGAAGGGGTGTACGGCACCTACACGATTGACGCCACCGACCGGAGGGAGGTGCTCGGCTACCGCCTTGCCCTCACGGCGGTGGCCATTGGCCAAGCGGGCCTGCTAGTGCAGTGGCGGCAGCTGGGAGCCGACCAGCTCTGGCCCTGGATGCTGCTGATGGCTGCAGGGCTGGGACTAGCCCTGCGCTGGATTCACATTTACTTAGTGCCCTTGCACCGGGCCCTGCAGCTTTTCTGGCTACTGGGCTGCCTGGGGGGCCTGGCATTGGCGATCCGCAGCGGCCCCGGCGCCATGCTGCCGGCCCTGGCCAGCCAGCCCCTCTGGATCCTGGCCATTGGCCCCTTTTTCGCTGCCTTGGCGGGGGTTGGCTTCAAGGAATTTTTCTGCTTCAGGCGACCGGAGGCGATCGGCGTGACCCTGCTGCTGCCTATCGCCCTGCTGGGCCACCTCAGCGGCTTGCTGCCAGGAGCAATCACCACGGCCCTGCTGGCCCTGGAGAGCGGGCTTTTGCTGGTGCTGTGCCTGCGCAAGTTCCCCATGCCCGCCGCGGCTGATGTGGGCGACAAGAGCGTGTTTGCTTACCTCAAAGGCCAAGCTGGCACAGCTGAGGAGGCTGCACTTTGAGTTTGATCAGCCTGGTGGAAGCCAGTAAGGACTTCGGCATCCGCACCCTGTTTGAGGGCCTCACCCTGCACATCGGCGAGCGGGAGAGGCTCGGACTGATCGGTCCCAATGGGGCCGGCAAGAGCACCCTGTTGAAGGTGCTTGCGGGCAATGAGCCCCTCGGCAGCGGCCAGCGCCGCTGCGCCCCCCGCACCCGGGTGGTGCTCGTAGACCAGGAGCCCGAGCTAGACCCCGAGCACACCGTGCTGGAGCAGGTGTTTGCCGGTAGCGGCGAGAAGATGGCTTTGCTGCGGCAGCACACGGCCCTGAGTCAGGCCGTGGCTGATGGCCCCGACAACGCCATCGCCCTGGCCCAGCTCAGCGACCTGCATGGCCGCATGGATCAGCTCAATGCCTGGGGGCTGGAGCAGCAGTGCCGCGAGGTGCTGGAGCGGCTAGGCATCGCCGACATCGAACGCAAGGTGGGCGACCTCTCCGGCGGCTATCGCAAGCGGGTCGCCCTGGCTGCAGCCCTGGTGGCCGAGCCGGACGTGCTGCTACTGGATGAGCCCACCAACCACCTCGACGCCAACGGGGTGGAATGGCTGCAGAGCTATCTGGAGCGCTTCTCCGGCGCCCTGGTGCTGGTGACCCACGACCGCTACGTGCTCGATCGGGTCACCCGCCGGATCGTGGAGGTAGATCGGGGCCTGGCCCGCAGCTACGACGGCAACTACGCCACCTATCTCACCCATAAAGCTGAAGAGGAGGCATCTGAAGCGGCCTCAGCCGCCAAGTTCAAGGGCACGCTGCGGCGGGAACTGGCCTGGCTCAGGCAGGGTCCCAAAGCCCGCAGCACCAAGCAGAAGGCCCGTATCCAGCGAATTGAGGCGATGCGGGAGGCACCTCTGCGGCAGGGCCGCGGCCAGGTGAGCTTGGCCACCACCAGCAGGCGGCTCGGCAAGCGGGCCATCACCGCCGAGGACCTGGAGGTGAGTGTGGGCGAAGGACCTGAGACCAGGGCCCTGCTGCGCGCCTTCAGCTACGACTTCAGCCCGGAAGACCGGGTTGGCATCATTGGCCCAAACGGGGTGGGCAAGTCAAGCCTGCTTGAGGTGATCGCCGGCCGGCGCCAACCCAGCAGCGGCAGCCTGGAGCTGGGCTCGACCGTGAAGCTCGCCTACTTCGACCAGCACAGCGATGTGCTGCTCAAGCCCGACCAGAAGGTGCTGGAGGTGGTTCAAGCTGCCGCCAGTCGGGTGGCAGTGGACGGCGAGGAGCTGAGCGCCTCCCAGTTGCTGGAGCGCTTCCTGTTTCCACCAGCCCAACAGCACCAACCGGTGGCCAAGCTCTCCGGCGGCGAACGGCGGCGGCTCCATCTCTGCCGGCTGCTGATTGAGGCCCCCAACGTGCTGCTGCTCGACGAGCCCACCAACGACCTGGACGTACAGACCCTGAGCGTGCTCGAAGACTTCCTTGAAGACTTTCGCGGCTGCGTGGTGGTGGTCTCCCACGACCGCTACTTCCTCGATCGCACCGTGGATCGGCTGTTCTGCTTTGAGAATGGCGAGCTGCAGCGCTTTGAGGGCAACTACAGCGCCTACTTAGAAGCGAGCTCTACCCGCCAGGCCGCACCCAAGAACCCCAAGAATCCAGCCCCGGTAGCGCCCCAAGCCAGCAAGACCCAGACGCGGCGGCGGAGCTTTAAGGAGAGCCGGGAGCTGGGCGAATTGGAGGTAAACCTGCCGGCCTGGGAGCAGCAGCGCCGTGACCTGGAGCTGGCCCTGGCCAGTTCAGGCAGCGACTACGCCGCCCTTGAGGGACTCACCCAGGAGCTCGCCGCGTTAACTGAGCGCATCCATTGCGGCGAGGAGCGCTGGCTCGAACTCAGCGAGCTGGCGGGGTGAAACGGGGGCCGCAGCCAGGGCTGGCAGCAGCGCGGAGAACGCTGGGCGCACATTGTTGTCAATCCAACACATCACCAAAGCTCAGCTCCCGGCGCCATTGGCGGTGCTCAAAGAGTTAGCGGTGCAGCCTCGGGGCGTCGATCCAGAACAGGCGCCCGTAAGGTGATCGGCGACGAGCTCCGGTATCTAGTGACCGGTATCCGAATGAAAAGCATCGACGAGCACATCCAGAAAGACCAGAGCGAGATCGAGGCCGCCAAGGCTGCTGGCGACCTAGGCAAGGTCCGCCACTTGGAGGAAGAGCTCCAAGGTCTCAAGGAGTTCAAAGAGCACCATCCCGAGGACAGCCACGACCCAACCCCACTGGAAGTGTTCTGTGACCTGAACCCTTCTGCCCCCGAGTGCCGCGTCTACGACGACTGAACTGCCTAAGGCTTAATTGCCTAGGGTTGCATGATGCCGAGCTGCTGCCACACCGCGGCCAGCAGCTGAGGCAAATTTTTGGAGGCCGCAGCTGAAATAGCCAGAACGGGCAAGCCTCCAGCGGCCTGCACCTGCTGGCTCACCTTCTCTACCAGCTCTTCAAGGCTGGCTGGATCGAGCAATTCGATCTTGTTGAGCACCACTAGGCGGGGTCTCTGGTCGAGCCCATGGCCGTAGGCCGTGAGCTCCCCCTCAACCACGTTGAGGTCGGCGACCACATCCTCAGCGCTGGAATCGATCAGGTGGATCAGCAGCCTGGTGCGCTCGATGTGGCGTAGGAAGTCGTGCCCTAGCCCTGCCCCTTGGGCCGCTCCAGCGATCAAACCAGGAATATCGGCAAAGACGGTGCCGTCACCACTGGGACGGCGCACCACCCCCAGGTTGGGCACCAGGGTGGTGAAGGGGTAATCGGCGATCTTGGGCCGAGCTGCCGAAAGCACCGAAATCAAGGTGCTCTTGCCGGCATTGGGCAAACCGATGATGCCAACTTCAGCCAGCAGCTTGAGCTCCAGCTGCAGCAGCCACTCCTCTCCCTCCCGCCCCTCGGTGAACTTCTCCGGGGCCCGGTTGCGGTTGCTGAGGTAGTGGGCATTGCCCAGGCCGCCGCGGCCACCAAAGGCCACCAGTAGCTCCTCACCCGCATCGGTGAGATCACCTAGCAAAATTGAGGTGCGGGCATCGCGCACCACGGTGCCGCAGGGCACCTTGATCACCAGCTGGTTACCGCTGGCACCGGTGCAGCGGTTGGGGCCGCCCCGGCGACCATCGACCGCCAAAAACTGCCGCTTGTACTTGAAATCCAGCAGGGTCTGGAGGTTGGCGTCAGCCACCAGCAGCACGTCGGCACCACGGCCGCCATCGCCGCCGGAAGGGCCGCCGGCTGGCACATATTTTTCGCGGCGAAACGCCACGATTCCGTCGCCGCCTCGGCCGGCCTTGACCGTTACGCGGGCTTGATCGATGAATTGCATTGGAACAAACCTAGGATCGCGCCGTCTGAAGGCCCGTCTTGGCAGAGGTTCGCTTCCAGCAGGTCAGCAAGACCTACCCACCCCGGCGCGGTGGTGATCCGGTGCAGGTGCTGCGCCAGCTGGATCTACAGATTCAGGACGGCGAATTTTTGGTCTTGGTTGGACCCTCCGGCTGCGGTAAAAGCACCCTTCTGCGCCTACTGGCTGGCCTAGAGCAGCCCAGCCAGGGGGAGATCTACGTGGGCAATCGGCCCGTGAGCTCGCTGCGTCCAGCCCAGCGGGACGTGGCGATGGTTTTCCAAAGCTACGCGCTCTATCCCCATCTCACGGTGGCCGGCAACATCGGCTTCGGCCTGCGCCGCAGCCGCAACCGCACGGCCCTTGAGCAGCTTCAAGACAGCCTGCACCTGGCCACCAGGCGGCTGCCAGGGCCCTTGCGGCTGCGCTCACGGCGGGAGGAGCGCATCGCCCAGCGCATCGCCGAGGTAGCGGAAACCCTGGAGCTCGGCCAGCTACTCGATCGGCTGCCAAAGGAGCTTTCCGGTGGCCAGAAGCAGCGGGTTGCCCTGGGCCGGGCCATCGCCCGGGCGCCGGCGGTGTTTTTGATGGACGAACCGCTCAGCAACCTCGACGCCAAGCTGCGCACCGGCACCCGCACCCAAATCGTTGAGCTGCAACGACGCCTGGGCACCACCACCCTGTATGTGACCCACGACCAGGTGGAGGCCATGACCATGGGGCACCGGATCGCCGTGCTCAATGCCGGAAGGCTGCAGCAGCTCGGCACACCGATGGAGCTCTATCAGTGGCCCGCCAATTTGTTTGTAGCCCAGTTCATCGGCAGCCCGCCCATGAATCTGCTGCCGGTAACCGCCATAGGTGCGGGCCAGGTGCAACTGGGCAGCCGCAAGCTGGCGGTTGAGGGGCCCCTGGCCGAGATGCTGGCATCACGGGCAGGGGAGGAGCTCACTGGCGGACTGCGGCCCGAGCACTTCCAGCTAGCTCCCGCCACCAACCGCAACCTGCGGGCCGAGGTGAGCCATGGCGAAGCCCTGGGCAACGAACAACTACTCACCTGCCGACTGGAGGAGGGCGGTCACCTGGTGCAGGTGCGGGTCGGCCCTGAAACAATCCTGCCGCCGGGGGCCAGCCTGAACCTCGATATAGATCCCCGTGGCTGGCGGCTGTTTGATGCGAGCGGCGAGGCCCTGCCCCTGCCCCCTGAGCCCGCAAGCCTGGAGCCGACCCTGCCCTATTTCACGTAAATCACGCTGCAGCCAGCCCCGCCGTCGCCCTGCTCGGCATCACTCACCCGCTCCACGTAGGGCACGGTTGCCAACCAGGCCCGCAGGCCGCGCTTGAGCTTGCCCGTGCCGATGCCGTGGATCGCCCACACGGGACCATTGGCGGCGCGCAGCCGCTCCTCCAAGGCCGCCTCGGCCTCATGCACCCGCAGGCCGCGGACATCAACGGTGTTGCGCTCGGAGCGCACATCCGGGCCCCGGCCCCCCAGCCCCCTCTGACCCTTCACCTGCACGCGCACCTCAGGGGGTGAGGGTTTTTCGCCATGCAGCCCCTCGATGCCAGCCAGCTCCAGGGTCAGCCGCATCACCCCACAGCGCACCGTGAGTTCCCGTCCGTCATCGGTGATGGAAAGCACCTCACCAGCCTTGCCCAGCGATAACAGCCGCACCCGATCACCAACGGCGGGCATCCAGCCCCGGTGCTCGCGCCGCTCCGGGGTGGGGCGGTGCTGCTGCTCAAGCGATTTGAGCCGCTGGCCAGCCTGGCGGGCGGTTTCGCCTAGGGCGGCGCTACTAACCTCTGCCCCATCACGCCCCTGGCGCAGCCTCCTGATGATGCGCTTTACCTCGTTCTGTCCCTGACGAATCGAGAGCTCCAACTGCTGGCGCCGCTGTTCCTGTAGCTCGGCGCTCTGCTGAGTCTGCTGTTGCCAGCGCAGCAGCAACTCCTCGTGCAACAGCTCAGTGCGAGCCAGTAGGACGGCTGCCTCCTCGGCGGCTTCCTGCTGGCGTTGACGCTGATTTTCAAGGCCGGCGATCACCTGGTTCACCTCGCCCTCACCGAGGGGCTCCAGCTGGGCGGCGGCGAGCTCCAGCACCGGCTCCCCCAGCCCCAGCCGGCGGGCAATCGCCAGGGCGTTACTGCGGCCCGGGATACCCCACTGCAGCCGGTAAGTAGGCGAGAGGGTGTCCACATCGAAGGCCACCGAAGCGTTCTCGAAGCGTGGATCGGCGTATTTGAGCGCCTTGAGCTCACCGAAGTGGGTGGTAGCGATCGTGAGCCGGGCCCGATCGGCCAGGTGCTTGAGCAGGGCCGTGGCAAGGGCCGAACCTTCAAGGGGATCGGTGCCAGCCCCCACCTCATCGAGCAGCACCAGGGAGGCGCCGCCAGCAGCGCCAGACCCAGGAAGAGCTTCGAGGATGCGGGCGATGCGGCGGATGTGGCCGCTGAAGGTGGAGAGGTTTTGTTGCAGCGATTGCTCATCGCCGATGTCAGCCAGCACCTGGCTGCACCAGGGCAGCCGCGGTGTGCCGCTGCAGGGCAGGAATAGGCCCGCCCGAGCCATAAGAGCTGCCAAGCCGACGCTTTTGAGGGTCACGGTTTTGCCGCCGGTGTTGGGGCCCGTGATCGCCACCACCCGCAACTCCCCTGCCACCAGCAGGCTCACGGGCACCACCGCATGGCCTCCCTGACGCCGCTGCTGCCAAAGCAGCAGGGGGTGGCGCAGCTCACGCAGCTCGAAGGGCGCGCTGGGGTCGTCTGCCAGCTCCGGGCGTACCGCCCCCAACCATTGGCCGTAGCGCGCCCGAGCCACCCCCGCATCCAGGCGCACCAGCACCTGCTGGAGTGCGGCCAGAGCTTCAGCCTCCTCGCCCACCTGGGCGCTCAGGGCCGTCAGCACGGCCCGCTCCAGCTCCCGCTCGCGCCCCTCCAGGTCGCGTATGCGATTGCCCAGGGCAATCACCGCCTGGGGTTCGATAAACACCGTTTGTCCCGAAGCCGAGCTGTCGTGCACCAGCCCTGGCAACTGAGCGGCAGCGCCAGCCTTCACAGCCAGCACGGGACGGCCGTTGCGCTCCGAGATCACCGTGTCCTGGAGCATGGCGCCGCAGCGGCGCATCAGCTCCTGCAATCGATCACGCCGATCTGAACGGGCCCCAAGCAGCTGGCGCCGCAATCCCTCCAGGGGCGGACTGGCCCGATCTGCCACCCGGCCGCCCTCTTCAAGGCAGAAATGCAGCCGCTGCTCCAGCTCCGGCAGGGTGCGCAGCTCGGCCACCAGTGCCGTACAGACCGGCCGCAGCTGGGGATCGTCGATCTGGCGCCGCAGCCGGCGGGCCGCAGCCAGAGTGGTAGCCAAGGAAAGCAACTCCTCGCCCGGAGCAGTGCCGCCCTTGGCGCAGAGTGTCACCAGCGCCGCGATATCGGCAACTCCCTGAAAACTCAGACCCCCCTCCAGCAGCCCGTCGAGACCAAGCAGCTCGGTGGTTTCAGCGAGCAGGCTGCGGCTGGCAGCGAGGCAAGCGGGCAGGGCCAGCTCCAGGCAGGCACAGCGGCCTGGAGTTGTGCTGGCGAAGCTGGCCAGCTGCTCAGCGAGCCGCGGCCACTCGAGCAGCTCCAGGGCCTCCTGCTGAATTGGAGCCAATGGGGCAGTGACGTCGTTCACCCGGGCAGGTTGGAGGGGATGCCGCCAGGGGGTTCGTAGAGCATCTCGAGCCAGTTGCCTTCTGGGTCTTGGAGATAGAAGCTGGCAGTTCCGTCACGGTGGTCATGCACTGGGCCGCAGGAACAGCCGGCCGCCACAAGCTGGGCGTGCACCGCATCCACCTCGGAGCGGTCGCGGAAATGGAAAGCAAAATGGGGCCCGGCAGCCTTGTAACTAGGGCTGAGCAGGGCCAAGCCCGTGCCGGCCCCAGGCCACTGCAAATAGGCCCAATCGGGGGCATCCCAGCAGAGCTGCAGGCCCAGGGAGACATAGAAGGCCTTGGCCCGCTCCATGTCCTGCACCCGCAGTGCCACATGGCCAAGGTGATGAACAGCAGCAGGAGCCATGGCAACTGAACCGGGTGAGTTCATTGTGGGTTACAGAAACGGATCTTGAGGATCTGATCGAGCTTCACCACCAACATCAGCCAGGCGGTGCCGGCCAAGGTGAGGAGGGGATAGGCGAGCGTGGGTGCAGGAATTACGAAGGGCAGCAGGGCCAAACCGAAGGCAGGAGGACAACGAAGGCGAGCCAACCTGAGCAGCAACGCAGTAACCAAAACAGTCAAAAATGCGGCCAGCGGACTGCCCCCCAGAGCCAGCACAAATACAATTCCAGTAACCGCCGCTCCAGCAGTAACCACCAGGACGGCTAAGGAGCGGCCTTGCCAGGGACATTCATCAGCATGAGCCAACATCTCCCAGGCAATCACCAGCAAAGGGGGATACAAAACCAAGTGGGATCCCAGCAGCTGGACCATTACCAGAGCTCCCAGCAAGAAAACAGCCAAAGGCAGCAGCCAGGGAACCCTATGCAACCAGGACTGGGTGGCAATCAAAGTTGAGATAGTTGGCACCGAGGGGGAGACTTGAGCCCGAGCCGGCGGCGGAATCAATCTAGAGCGAAGCATGACGATTAGGGCCAGCCCACCTGTGCCCACCAGAATCGCCAGCGGGTACAAAAAACTCGTAATTCCCAACACCAAGGGCAATACCCCGGCCGAAATTGCCGGAATAACCGGCGAGCGTAGAAGCCGGATCACAAGCAAGCAGATCGCCAGATCCAATATCAGCGCGGTGGGGCCGTAGGGCAGGGTGCGGGTGACCAGCACTCCAGGCGCAGCAGTTAATACGGGCGTGAGAGCCAGGAGTTTTGGGGAACGGGCCCAGCTGCTGAGCGGATCGGCAAGCACAACAGAGGCGAGCGCCCCCAGCTCTGGAAACAACAGATAACTGATACCACTAGCCCTGGCCAGCGCAGTCATCAAAGCGATGTAAGTAGCTGTAGCCAGACAAGGCCAAATCCAAACGTGATTACCCAGCTCACTCCGCACAGGGCGAACTGGTCGCATAGACTGGTACGCATATACCAGTTAGCCCATGTCGCGCAGTGCCGTCCAGTTTCAGAAAGGCCTCTCGCTGCCTGAGTTCCAA